>JALYWQ010000100.1 GCA_030852625.1 Actinomycetota bacterium | reverse complement strand
TCCCATGTCGCTGCAGACGAGCAACCCGGATCGCACGATCCCGACCCGCCGGATCTCCTTCGAGGAGTCGCTCGAGGGGCTGCCGAAGCACTTCGCCGCCGACGGCGACCTCATCCTCAGCCATCTGGCTGCGTCGCTCTCCAGCGTGTTCCCCGACGGCGAGGACTTCTTCGTCCGTTCGGTGCGCCACTACCGCGGCGAGATCAGCGACCCCGAGCTGAAGCGCCAGGTCAACGGCTTCATCGGCCAGGAGGCCATGCACGGGCGTGAGCACCGGGTGTTCAACGAGAAGCTCGCCGAGCTCGGCTACGGCACCAAGCTGGCCGAGAAGTTCACCCGCAAGGGGCTCGAGCTGCGCACGCGCTTCGCGCCCGCCAAGTCGAACCTCGCCGCCACCGCGGCCCTCGAGCACTTCACCGCCACGCTCGCCGAGCTCGTCCTCTCGAGCGAGGACACCCGCGACCTCTTCGGGCACGACGGCGTGCGGGACCTCTTCGTGTGGCACGCCCTCGAGGAGAGCGAGCACAAGGCGGTGGCCTTCGACGTGTACAAGGCCGTCGGCGGCACCGAACGGATGCGGGTGTGGACGATGAAGTTCCTCCGCTACGGCTTCGTGCTCGGCATGGCGTTCCAGATCGCCATCGGACTGCTCTTCGACAAGGCCACCTACAAGCCGGGCAACCTCCGGCGCAGCTGGAGGAAGGTGCGGACCTCGCCGATCCTCAGCCGCGACCTGTGGGAGCAACTGAAGGACTACGACCGGCCCGACTTCCACCCCGACGACCGTGACACCACGGAGCTCATGGAGACGTGGCGTGCAAGGCTCTTCGGCACCGACGGCAGCCTCAACGACAAGCTGGTGGGGTCGGCGGCGTGACCGCCGAGCGCGAGCACCTCGACGTCCTCGTCATCGGCGCCGGCATCGCCGGAATCGGTGCCGGTCACTTCATCCAGGCCAACTGCCCCTGGGCCAGCTACGCCATCTTCGAAGCCCGCCACTCGGTCGGTGGCACCTGGGACCTCTTCACGTATCCCGGCATCCGTTCGGACTCCGACATGTTCACGCTCGGCTACTCGTTCCGTCCGTGGGACGGGAAGAAGGCCATCGCCGACGGCGCGTCGATCCTGCAGTACATCAAGGACACCGCCGCGGAAGAGGGCATCGACCAGCACATCCGGTTCAACCACCGCGTGCTCAGCGTCGACTGGTCGACCCCCGAGGCCCGCTGGCACGTCACCGCCGAGCGCACCGACACCGGTGAGCACGTCGAGCTGACGGCCGGCTTCCTCTACTCCTGCACCGGCTACTACCGCTACGACAAGGGCCACCTGCCCGACTTCCCGGGCGCCGAGACGTTCGAGGGGCAGGTCATCCACCCGCAGTTCTGGCCCCACGACCTCGCCTACGACGGGAAGCGGATCGTGGTCATCGGGAGCGGCGCCACCGCCATCACGCTCATCCCGTCGCTGGCCGAGCGGGCCGCCCACGTCACGATGCTGCAGCGGTCGCCCACCTACATCGCATCGCTGCCCGCGGTCGACCCGTTGGCCAACGTGCTCCGCCGGGTCCTGCCCAGCCGGGTGTCGGGCCCGATCATCCGGTGGGGCCGGGCCCTCATGACCCAGGCCAGCTACCACCTCAGCCAGCGCTTCCCGGAGCCGGCCAAGAAGGTGCTGATGAAGACCGTGGCCCGGCAGCTGCCGAAGGGCTACGACGTCGACACCCACTTCAACCCGTCGTACGGGCCGTGGGACCAGCGCCTCTGCCTGTCGCCCAACGGCGACCTGTTCAAGGCCATCAGGTCGGGCAAGGCGTCGGTGGTCACCGACCACATCGAGACCTTCACCGAACACGGCATCCGGGTGAAGGGGGGCGACGAGCTCGAGGCCGACATCATCGTGGCCGCCACCGGGCTCGAGCTGCTCTTCGTCGGCGGCGTCGAGATGACCCTCGACGGCGAGGCCATCGACATCGCCGAACGGTTCATGTTCAAGGGGTCGATGGTGGAGGGTGTGCCCAACGCCGCCGTGGCCCTCGGGTACACGAACGCCTCGTGGACCCTGAAGACCGACCTCACCGCCGAGTACGTCACCAAGCTGCTCAACCGCATGCGCGAGACCGGCATGCGCCAGGTCACCCCTGTGAACGACGACCCCACCCTCGGCGACGCCCCGTTGTTCGGTCTCATGTCCGGCTACATCACCCGGGCCATCGACCGCATGCCGAAGCAGGGCACCAAGTACCCGTGGCGGGTGCCCACCAGCTACCTGCTCGACTACCGGGCCCTGAAGCTCGGGAGCATCGAGGAGAAGACGGTGTTCTCGAACCCGGCGCCGGCCCAGCCGGTGGCTGCCGAGGCCGCCGTTTCGTAGCGCCCCAGCGGGGAGCCCTCGCTCAGCGGGCGCCGTTCACGGGCGTGAGCTGTCGGGTCCCCTCCTCGGCCTCGGGCACGAGGCTGCCGCCTTCGCCGAGGAGCCCGAGCGTGTGGGCCTGGCTCACGGCTTGGGCCCGGTTCCGCGCGCCGAGCTTCGTGAACAGCTTGCTCTGGAGGTTCTCCACCGTCTTCGGCGAGATCCCGAGGGACCGTGCCGTCTGCTTGACCGACTCGCCCCGGTCGATCGACACGAGGATCTGGCGCTCGCGCTGGGTGAGGTCGTCGGCGGTTGCGACCCTCGGCCCGCACTCCCGAAGGCGTTCGAGCACGACCCGCAGCCGGTCGGGGGTCACCTCGGCACCCCCGTCGCACACCACCTCGACCCGGCGGACGACCTCGTCGGTGCCTGTCTCCACCGAGACCACCGCGTCGGCACCTCCGAGGAGGAGACCGACCTCCTCGTCGGTCGAGGGCGTGCCGCCGGTGACGACCGCCACCGCTCGCGCGCCTCGATGGGTGACGCCCCGGAGCAGCGACGGGCCGGGGTCGACGCAGAGGGCCACCGCCGTGGCGTCGAGCGCGACGTCCTGCTCCTGTTCGTGCCAGTCGGCCTCGAAGGCGCCCCGGCGGCGGAGGGCCAGGGCCAGCAGCTCGCCAGTGAGCTGTTCGCCTCCGACCACCGCGACCCGGCGCAGCAACGTCATCCGGTTCCTCAGCTGGCCAGCGAGGCGACGGGACGCTCGCCGAGCAGCCCGAGCTGCGCGCACTTCGCCACCGCGTGGGCCTGGTTCTGCACCCCGAGACGGGCGAAGAGGCGTTGCTTGTAGTTCTCGACGGTCTTCGGACGCACCCCGAGCGCGTCGGCGATCTCCTGGCTCGTGTGGCCCCGGGCGATCAGGCGCACCACCTCGACCTGCCGGCGGGTCAGGATCGGCCGGTCGGACGTGCGCTCCGACGGGAGCTGCAGGATCGCGGCATCCGTGACCGGCTTCGCTGCGAAGGCCGCCCGGAGGAACCCGCGCACGCCTCCCGCCTCGGGCCGGGTGACACAGGCCCCGCAGGCCGCGAGGTGGGCCGCGTCGTGGTCGTCGACCCCGTCGAGGAGGACGACGCGGCGGCGACGCCACGTCGAGGCGGGGGGCACCTCGCTGCACACGAGCACGGCGTTGGGGGACTCCGCCATCCGGGATGCCGCGTCCTGCGCGAACGGGGCCTCGACCACATCGACACCCTGCGAGCGCAGGAGCTCCGCCGTGGTCTCGAGGACGAAGCCCTTGGCATGGACGATGAACGATGTCATGGGGGAGGGGCACCTCTCACGTCGTGGATGAAGATGTGGGTGTCCGCCGCTGATCGTCGCCGACGTCGGAACCCGCGCCGCGCTCCGTCAACGGAACGCGGGCAACAGAACTCCGTCGCCACGGGTCCCCTGCCCCACCGGCCGGCCTCCCAAACCCCCGGAACCGTTCGGTGGGGGCGGCGGGTGCTCGACCCCTTAGGGGGTTCGCCGGGCCCGACGCCCGTCCACCCAACCGACCAGGCCGACGGCGATGCCGACCGCCGCTCCACCGATGCCACGCACGTGATCCCGGCCCGAGAGGTCGTCCTTGTTGGCGAGACCGCCGACGAAGTCGGCCCCGTCGGCGCCGGCCGAAGCAAGGAACCAGTTGCCAACGGTCGGCGCATCACGCAGGC
>JALYWQ010000081.1 GCA_030852625.1 Actinomycetota bacterium | reverse complement strand
GCCCACACCGGCCCTGCGAAGCCGGACCGCTGCAGGTTCCGCAGCACGGCGTGCCCGAGGTTGGCCGGGTCCCGTCCGGCGCCGATCACCGCCACGCTCCGCGGCGAGAGCAGCCGCTGCACGGCCGCCGCCGCCGCCGCGCGGGCCCGAGCATCGATGGCGGCCTGGGCGGCGGGCGTCGGCGTGATGCCCAGGCGCACCTCGATCACCCCGTCGGCGAACTTGGTGGCGGCCTCGAAGCCGGCCTGGGTGAACACCGTGATCATCTTGCGGTTCTCCGGCAGGACCGACGCCGTGAACCCGGTGAGCCCGACCTCCCGGGCCCGGACGGCGAGGTGCTCGAGCAGCAACGTGGCCAGACCCCGACCGTGGTTGGCGTCGTCGACGAAGAAGGCCACCTCGGCGTCGGAGCGGTGGCGCCAGCGGTCGTAGCGGGCCACGCCGATGAGGTCATCGCCCCGGAGGGCCACGAACGCCATGCGGTCGACGTAGTCGACCGACGTCAGCCGCTCCACCTCGTGCTCCGCCAGCCGCGGGCGGGGACTGAAGTACCGGTAGTAGATGCTCTGGGGCGACTGCCGGTGGTGGAAGTCGACGATCCGGGGCCCGTCCTCGGGACGGATCGGCCGCACGTGGGCGGTGGCGCCGTCGGCGAGCACGGCGTCGGTCTCGTAGTGCGCCGGATAGCCCGGCGGGGGCGGCCCGGGGTCGATCTGGTCATCGGGCGCCATCGGGCCCGAGGGTACCGGTGCGCCGACGGATCGGCCGGGTGCGGGAGGTAGCGTGCGACGTTCCCAACCCGGAAGGGCACGTCCGTGCGTCGCAGCCTGCGGTTCCTGGCAGTCATCCTCAGCCTCGTCCTCCTCGCCACCGCCTGCGCGAAGGAGGCCGACAGCGACCCGTTGGCCGTCGAGGGCGACTTCGACAGCGACGTCGGCGGCGTCGGCAAGATCGCACCCGGCACCGGGCTGGGCGACGACGACGCGCCGAGCTCCGACGACGTCGTCGAGGCCGCCCTGCTCGACACCGAGGCCTTCTGGGAGCGGAACTACGAGGACATCTTCGGTGACCCCTACGAGCCCATCGCGGGTGGTTTCTGGGCCTACGGCCCCGACACCGAACAGCCTCCCTGCGGCGAGCCCGCACCCGAGTACTCGGACATCGCGGAGAACGCCTTCTACTGCCCGTCCGACGACCTGATCGCCTGGGACAACGAGCTCCTCGTTCCGCCCATGTACGAGGAGTTCGGCGGGTTCACGATCGGCATCGTGTTCGCCCACGAGTTCGGCCACGCCATCCAGGAGCGGGCCGGGATCGTCGGCGACACGATCATGACGGAGCTCCAGGCCGACTGCTTCGCCGGCGCCTGGACCAGCGACGTGGAATCGGGGAACTCCGACTACTTCGAGCTCGAGCTCGAGGACCTCGACCGCGCCGTGGCCGGCTTCCTCGAACTGCGCGACACGGTCGGCACCTCAGCCACCGACGAGGCAGCCCACGGCACCGGCTTCGACCGCATCGGGTCCTTCGTCGAGGGCTACGAACAGGGCCTCGAACGGTGCGCCGAGTACCCCGACGCCTACCTCGAGGGCCAGCTGGTGATCACCGAGGTGTCGTTCACCGATCCGGCCGACTTCGAGCGGGGCGGGGACCTGCCGCTGTCCGACATCGCCGACCTCGCCATCCGCGACCTCGAGGACTTCTGGAGCGTCGTGTTCGCCGAGCTCGGCGAGACGTGGAGCCCGGTGACCGACGTCGTCGCCGTGGACCCCGAGGTCGACGAGGTGACCTGTGGCGACATCACCCTCTCGGGTGACGACCTCGTGAACGCGTCCTTCTACTGCATCGACGACGACCAGGTGTACATCGACGCCGTGAACCTGGTGACCTCGCTCTACGAGATCGGCGACTACGCGGTGGCCACCGAGCTGGCCCGCCAGTACGCCTACGCCGCCCAGGTGCGCCTCGGGAACCTCGAGAACAACCTGGCCAGCAACCTCCAGGCCGACTGCTTCGCCGGCCTCTACGCCTCCAGCGGGTTCCTCGTGAACCGGGAGAACCAGGAGCTGATCCTCTCCCCCGGCGATCTCGACGAGGCCGTGATCGCCTTCCTGTTCACCAGCGACGAGGCCAGCTCGGAGGACCTCGGCGTCGGCACCGCGTTCCAGCGCTTCGACGCCTACCGCACCGGGTTCGTCGACGGCCTCGAGGCCTGCGAGGAGATCCTCGAGGGCGGCTCCTGAGCCGGCCCCCGATGCCTCAGCGGCCCGTTCGGCTCCGCGCCTGCTTGCTCTGCCAGGCGACGTAGGCGCCCCCGCCTCCGATGGCGGCCACCACCGCCACGAGGACCAGCACCTGCAGCCCGCCGCCCCGGTCGCCGGCGTCCTCGGGCTCTCGACCGGAGTTGGGTTCGGGGATGATCGGGACGTCGGTGAGGTCGGACAGCGTGGTGGTGGTCGACTGCGCCCCGGCCGCCGGCACGAGCAGCCCGAGGACGTACGCCACGATGGCGGCGCCGACCGCGAGCCGGCGAGTCATCGCCGCCGGCGGCGGGACCGGTTGCCGGC
>JALYWQ010000072.1 GCA_030852625.1 Actinomycetota bacterium | reverse complement strand
CGGTGGGAGCAACGGCGAGCTGCCGCCGCTCGCGGGCGATGCCGGGCGCCCCGGGTCGAGGGGCAGGGGGCTCACGGGAGCGGAGGGGAGGTCGAAGGACGGGGTCACGCCGGTGTCCCCCGGGGCGGGCGGCGCGCTCGGCGGGGCGACGGCCGGCTCCTCCGGGCGCGCCGTGAGGTCCACCACCGCTTGGCCGATGCTGACCGATCGCACCTGGTTGGCCTGCAGCAGCCCGATGGCGTCGGTGGGCCCCACCGGGACGCCGGGGATGGCCGGGATCGGTGGAAGGGCGTTCAGGACCAGGTCCAGCACCTCGATGTCGAGTTGGCTGTTGACCTCGATCGTGAGCCCCTCGGCGCCGACCCGAACCCGGTCGCTGGCGAGCGACTCGACGGTGGTGCCGGCTCGGATCCGGAGGCCGGTGGCGGCGAGGAGCCCGTTCGGACCGCCGAGGGGCTCGAGGACAGAGGCGACGACCCCCTGGAGGAGCGACGATCCGGGAACCAGCTCGATGCCGTCCACGCCGATGGTGATCGGCGCGCCGAGGAGGCTGGCCTCGAGCACCTTCGTCGACGCACTGCGCTCGGGTTCACCACCGACCGAGCTGGCCTCGGCGGTGCTCCGCACCGCTCCGATCGTGATCAGGCCGCCGAGGAGCGAGACGCCCCCGGCTTCGGTGGTGGCCGTCGCGCGCACCCCGCCGTCCTCGTGGTCCGCGGTCGCTGACGAGCGGAGCGTCCCGAGCTCGATCACCCCGGGCAGGCCGAGGGCCGGCGTGCGGGTGTCGGCGACGACGTGGCCACCGTCGACCACGGCGGTCATCGACGACCCGGGCACCGCGGTGGTGTCTCGGACCTCCGTGGGGCCGGACGACGTGGCGGTGATCGCGAGCGGGTACGGCGGCAGGAACGAGAGGTCGGCCCCGGCAGTGGCGGCGATCTGCGGCAGCCCGGCGAGCACCGGCCCCGGGTAGCCGATGGCCGAGAACGCCGTGCCCTGGTCGCCGGTGGCCAGGTTGACCCGGCTCTCGGGAGCGGTGAGCTCGACGAGCGGCCCGATCGGCAGCGAGCCCGGCGTGTCGAAGAGCACCCGGATGGCATGGGCGCGCGAGGTGAGGGCGAATGCCTGCACGGAGCCCTCGTCTTGCGCGCGAGACGTCGGGGCGAGCCCCAGGCCAGCACCGGCCAGGAGGAGGGCCAGCCCGGCGACCAGGCGCCGGCGGGGCCTCACGCGACCTCCGCCCGGGCCCGCCGGAGGCGGGCGAGGACCATGCCCGCGACGCCGTTGGGATGGCGGCCGAGTGCCACGGCGGCGAGCCCCACGAGGGCGAACGTGAGCCCGGCGATGTCGGGCTGCTCCACCTGCACCTCGATCATGAAGGCGTAGAGGAACCCGCCGATGAGCGCGCCCGTCACGGTGGTGACCCCACCGACGACGGCGATCATGAAGATCACCAGGTTGTTGATGGGCTCGAAGTTCACGTCGCCGACGATGAGGCTCTGCGCCCCGAAGAGGGCGCCGCCGATCGCCGCCAGCGAGGCCGATGCCGCGAAGGTCACCAACTTCGGGAGGCGCACGTCCAGCCCGAGGGTGGCGCTGGCGGCCTCGCTGTCCCGGATGGCGGCGAGGAGGCGCCCGTAGCGGCTGCGGCGGACGAGCAGCACGGCGGTGGAGGCCACAGCGAACACCGCAGCGACTGCGACGGCGAACGCGGCGTCGCTGTCGGCGGCCCACCGGCCGATCTGCGGCCGTTGGATGGTGAGGGGTCCGCTCCCGAAGAGGCGGGTGTCGCCGATGACGAGGTACTGCCCCGCCAACGCGACGGCGAAGGTGGTCAGGGCCAGGTAGAGGCCTCGCAACCGGAGCGACGGGAGCGCGACGACCGCCCCGACTGGCGCAGCGATGGCCGCCGCCACGAGGAGGGCGAGCACGTTGCCGCCCTCGACCAATGATCCGGCCGTCCAGCAGCCGATGGCCATGAAGAGGTAGGTGGCGAGGGTGATCTGTCCCCCGTAGCCGGTGAGCACCACGAGCGAGAGGAGGACGACGGCGAACACGAGCCCCCGGCTGAGCGTGGGGAGCTGGTCGGCGGGCAGGAGCTGGGCGATCAGCGCCACCAGGCCCACCCCGACGACCGCTCGCACCGCGATCCCGGCCGGTCGCGGCGGGCGGGGCTCGTCCCTCCCGACCACGCGTCCGATGCGGAGGCCGGCCGCCGGCACGAAGAACACCGCGGCCAGCAGGAACAGCCCGGGAACGGCCAGGCGGGCTCGCGACCACACCTCGCCCGAGGGCCAGAGGTAGCTGACGTTGGTGAGCTCCTGGAGCACACCGAGCCCGAGGGCCCCCGCGACCGTCAGGGGCAGGGAGCGCAGCCGGCCCACGATGGCCGCGGCGTAGGCGTTCAACACCAGGAAGGCGAGCACGATGATCTGGATCGGACGTCCGGCCGCGAAGAGCACACCCGAGAGCCCGGCGACGCCGAAGCCGATGGCCCACGACGCCTGCGCGACCCGACGGGCCCGGACGCCGGCGTAGGCCGCCAGCTCGGGGTTGTCGACGACCGCTCGCATCGCCACGCCGAGTCGGGTCCCGAACAGGACCATCCGGAGGCCGACGGCCACCGCCACGGCCACCGCCAGGATGAGGAGGCTGTCGCCGCTGACCCGGACGTCGGCCACCATGATGTGGCGGTCCCCGAGCAGCGGAGCCAGGCGTCGCGGCGCAGTGGGGTCGAACAGCTGGTTGGTGACGCCGATGATCACGAGCGTGAGCGCGATCGTGACGACCAGCGTGCTCTCGATCGCCGCCTGGCGGAAGCGGCGGAACACCGCCCGTTCCAACGCCACCCCGACGAGCGCCGACGCCACGACCACCACGGCGGCCGCGACGAGGAGGGGGAGCCCGTGCTCGACGGTGAGCCACCAGAACCCGAAGGCGGCCAGGCCGCCCACCGCACCGTGCCCGAAGTTGAACACCCCGGTCGTGGTGTAGGTCACCACCAGGCCCGACGCCGCGATGGCGTAGATGGCCCCCAGCACGAGGCCGGAGATGCCGAACTGGAGGAGCTCGGTCACGTGCTGCAGAGGAAGCCGCGCGCCGGGGCCTCCCGGACGTACTTGCCGCCTTGCACCCGCATGAGCACGTTGCAGGACGCCGACAACTTGTCGTTCGGCATGGACGGCGCCCACACCCCCGACCCGTCGAAGGCACCCACGGCCTTCAGCGCGGCCAGCACTGCATCACGGGTGATCGGTCCGGGCACCGCCGCGAGGGCGTCGAGGAACAGCGTCGTGGTCGTCCAGCCGTTGAGGGCGTCGAAGGTGGGGTTGGCCCCCGGAGCCGCCTGCTGCAGCCACTTGAGGAACTCCTGCGTGGGCGGGTTGCTCGCCGCCTCCTCGAAGGGCGGGAAGGCGAGGACGGTCATCATCCCCTCGGCGGCGGCTCCCGCCAGCTCCAGGAAGTTCTTGCCGTAGGAGAAGGAGGAGAAGATCGGGTAGCGCAGCTTGTGGGGGACGTTGGCGAGGGCCTGGGCCATCGACGAGGCGGCGTTCAACTCGTGGAGGAAGTACATGACCTCGGCGCCCGAGTTGGCGACCTCGCGCGCGGTGGCGTCGTAGCTGAACTGCGTCGGCGAGAGCTCGACCCGCTTGACGACCTGGATGCCGTGCTTGGCCAGCACCGCCTGGTAGGTGTCCATCAGCCCGCGGGCCGAGGCCAGCGACACGTACACGAGCACCGCCGTCTTCACGCCCTGGGCCTGGAGGTGGGCGAACTCCGGGAACGGCGTGTTCACGCTCGGGAAGTGGTTGTGCGAGACGTGGTTGGGGAGGTTGAAGCGCTCCGGCGTTCCGGCCACCGACACGTCGGGGACGTTGGTGCCCGCCAGCGCCGTGGCGCCGCCGTTGTCGACGGTGGAGAAGCTGCCGGTGATGGCGAGCACCTTCGGGATCAGGTCGCGCGTCTGCGAGGCGTTGCGAGCGGCGTCGAAGCCGTCGTCCCGCGACAGGTACTCGATCCGGCGTCCGCACACGCCGCCGGTGCCGTTGGCCTGGGCCAGCTTGGCCCGCACGCCGGTGAGGAACTGCTCGGCGAACCCGGTGACCGGGCCGCTCAGCTGGAAGACCCCGCCGAGGGTGATGGTGTCGTCCGTGACCCCCACCTCGGTGGACGGCGCCGCGCAGGGCGACGGCCCGTCGGACCCGGCGGCCGTCGCTTCCCCGCCGGTGCCGCCCCCGCCGGCGACGGTGCCGCCGGAGGATCCGCCCGAGCC
>JALYWQ010000064.1 GCA_030852625.1 Actinomycetota bacterium | reverse complement strand
GGCCCCGATCGCCAGCCGGTCGACCCGCTGGAGGTGGGCGCCGACGTAGAGCACGCCGTCGCGGTCGACGAGGCCGGGCACGCCGACGCCGACCGCCGCTGCCGGCGAGCCGGCGAGCGCGTCTACCTCGGCGACCAGCTCGACGAGCGCGTCGATCAGCCCCTCACCGGCAGGCGGGGTGGGCACCTTGTGCTCGGCCAGGAGCCGCGTGGGGTCGGCCGGGTCGAGCGCCACCGCGAGCATCTTCGTGCCGCCGACGTCGATGCCGATGGTGTGCATCACCCCAGCATGGCCCGCTTCAGGCCCAGCCGAGGACGACGGGTCAGTAGCGGAGGAGGGCGCCGATGCGGCCGAGCACGTCGAGGTCGGCGTTGTCGATGCAGATGGTGACCGGGAGGCCCTGGGTGAGGGCTTCCTCGATGGCGTCCTCCACCACGTCGTCCACCCGCTCCATCGGCGAGCCGTGGATGGGGTGGTTGGGGCCGACCTGGGCCAGGTGGCCGGTGGTGGGGCACCGCCAACCCTCCTCGGCGTAGCCCTTCGACACGACGAGGTGCTCGGCGCGGCGCTCGTTGAGGGCCTCGAGGGTGGCCTCGAGCCCGCCGGCGCCACGGCGGCCCGCCATCACGGCCTCCCGCAGCCGTGCGACGGTCTCGGCCTCACGCTTCCGGCCGACCTCGGCCTCCACCTCTTCGGCGGCAGCCAGGATCTCGGGCAGGTTGGCCGTCACGCCCACCTTCACCCGGCCGCACAGGCGCTCCTGCAGGTACGGGTGGAGCTGGCGCTCGAGCTCGTTGGCGATGGCGTCGGGGGCGCCGACGGTGAGGTGCTGGAAGCCGTGGGCCTGCCACAGGTCGAACGCCGCCTGGGCCGCGTGGCGGAGGTGCTGGTGGGCCAGCTCCTCCACGTGGTGGTCGGGGGTGCCCCGCTCCTTGTCGCCGCGGTGGTCGTAGTCGCGCGGCAGCTCGTCGAGCAGCTCGCTGCGGTCGATCACCTCGCCCATCTCGAACACGAGCAGGCGGGCCCGCTGCTTGTCGGCGAGGAGCACGCCGATGGCCTCGTGCTCGTGGAGCACCGACTCGAGCTGGCCGACGGCGGGCGCGTGGTTGATGACGACCTTGGACCGCACCGGCACGGGGAGCGGGATCACCTGCCAGAGGTCGGTGGCCGAGCTGGCGAAGAAGGCCAGGCCCCGGGTGGTGCTCCGATCGATGCCGGCCCGCACGTACGACTCGATGCGGAGCAAGTCGTCGTGCACCGACGTGTGGCCGTTGGCTCGCCGTCGGGCATCGCGTAGGAGCGCCTCGAGCTCCTGTTCCACATCCTGTTGGCGGGCCAATCGTCGACCGTCCACGTCGAGGTAGCACGACGTGATCGGTGCCGCCTCCCCCCTGATCCCTGCGAGTTCCCGGACGGCGGCTTCGTTGAGGACGGCCACAGCACCTCCAGCTAGGGGTTCGTCAACGCATGGTAGGCCCCTACCCCGAACCATGCTCGGCGGCACCCCTCGCAGGGGAAACGCCGCCGGACGCTCAGCTGAGCTTGATGCGCTGGACCTTGGAGCCGCCCTCGTCGTCGTCTCCGCCGTCCCCGCTCGCGCCGTCGCCGGCCTTGCCCGACGTGCGGAGCCAGGCCGACGCCGCGCCGGCCAGGTCGGTGACCGTGCCGGCCAGGCCCTGGACCACGCGCGGGTCCTCCACCAGGCCCTCGGCGGCGTCGAGGAGGCTCCGGGCCGCCCGGATCAGCTCCTTGGCCGCCGTCTGCAGGTGCTCGACACCCTCGGCGGCGTCGCCCAGCGGGTCGGCACCGCCCGTGCCGGTCGGTCCATCAGCGCTTGCCATCGTCGCTCCCTTCGAAGGTCACCCGCAGCCGGCCCTGCTTCAGCGAGGCCGACGCCACCGCCCTTCCCCGGAGGGAGTCGGGCAGCGTGATGGCCCGACGGTAGGGCCCCACCTTCACGAGCAGCTCGTCGGCCCGCCGTCCGAGCTCGAGGTCGTCGCGGTCGGCGAAGGGCAGGTCGAGGGCCAGCGTGGCCCGTCCGCCTCGGCTGGTGACCGTGAGGGCCTGGCCCTCGTGGAGCGACGCCGCCGCGTCGAGCTCGCCGTAGAGCTCGGCGCCGAAGGCCCGCAGGTGCTCGAGGCCCACCAGCTCGGTGGGCGCCAGCGCCACCCGCAGCACCGGCAGCGGCGCGAAGCCCTGCTCGATCTCCTGCAGGTGCTCGTGGTGCAACGCCTTCCAGCGCTCGAACCACGGATCGCTGATCTCGTCGGGCAGGAGGCGGTTGGCCACCACCGCGTCGACCCGGTAGCCGAACAGCGACAGGTAGGTGTAGGTGCGCCGGGCCTCGGCGATCACCATCCGCTCCGGGTTGACCACCAGCCGGATGCTCGTGCGCTCCGGGTCGGTGAGGAGCTCCCGCACGCCGTCGAGCCGGTCGTAGAACGCGGAGGTGGCTGCGAACACGTCGTCGCCCGCCATCGGGAGGCTGGTGACGCGCGACAGCAGCGGCGACACCATCTTGTTGACCCGCCGGCCCACCGGGAACAGGCGCTCCATGTAGCGGGCCAGCACGTCGGGGAGCGACAGCAGCCGGATCGTCTCAGCAGTGGGCGCGCAGTCGACGACCACCACGTCCCACTCCCCGTCGGTGGCGAACTGCTTGATGTCGGCGAGGGCGAAGATCTCGTCGAGCCCGGGGATGACCGACAGCTCCTCGGCTTCGAGCCCGTCGACGCCGGCCCAGGCGAAGACCTCGCGCAGCCAGCCCTGGATGTCCTGCCAGGAGTCCTCCATCCGCTCCTGGGCGTCGAGCTGCTGGCCCCAGAGCCGCTCGGTGATCGGCGCCGCGAGCGGGCCGAGCTCCACGCCGAAGGCGTCGGCCAGCGAGTGGGCCGGGTCGGTGGAGAGGACGATGGTGCGCAAGCCGGCGTCGGCGCAGCGCAGTGCGGTGGCGGCCGCCGTGGTGGTCTTGCCGACACCCCCCTTGCCGGTGAACAGCAGGATCCTGGTCACGGGTGGCGGGCTTACCGCTCCAACCGATCCTTCAGCTGCTGGAGCGCGGTGTTGATGATCCGGGACTCGGCTCGGCGCTTCACGAACCCGGGCAGCGGCACCACGAGGTCGACCGTGAGGTCGTAGGTGACGTCGGTGCGGTCGTCGCCGACTGGTTCGAGCAGGTAGGAGCCGAGGATGTCGCGCATGATGTCGCCCCGCACGAGCTCCCACGACATGCGGATCGGCTTCTTCTCGTAGTGGTAGTGGAGCGTGTAGCTCGTGGAGCGCCCCATGGCGGCGGCCCGGAACGTGACCTCCTTGGCCCGCCCCTTCTTGTCACGCGACTCGACCGTGACGCCCTTCAGGTCGTGGGCCCACGTGGGGTAGGCGTCGAAGTCGAGCAGGACCTCGAGGATGCGCTCGGGGGACGCAGCGATCGTCATCGTCTGCGTCGCCTGCTCGGTCATCCGGGATCGTCTCCTGTTCGGTGTG
>JALYWQ010000063.1 GCA_030852625.1 Actinomycetota bacterium | reverse complement strand
CTCAGCCGCTGGCTGCTCCCGAGCGATTTCGCCCCGGACCTCCGGGCTCGGCACGAACGGGCTGCTGCCGCCGGCTGAACGATCGCGACGGACGTAGTACGAAGGGGCCATGGCCGATGTCCTCTGCGAGCGCGACGGACACGTCGCCACCATCACCCTCAACCGCCCTGACCGGCTGAACGCCATCAGCGGACCGATGCTCGCCGAGCTCGGTGCGATGTTGAAGGAGTGCGACGCCGATCGCAACGTCCGGGCCATCGTGCTCACCGGCGCCGGGCGGGGGTTCTGCTCGGGCCTCGACCTGCAGGACCTCGCGGCCGGCACCGGCATCGGCTCGGGGGGCGAGGTCGGCGGCCTGTCGGCCCGGCTCGACGACACCCCGCCCTTCGTGTTCCGCCGCCTCGACGTGCCGGTGATCTGCAGGCTCAACGGCCCCGCCGCCGGCTACGGCATGGACATGGCGCTGTCGTGCGACGTGGTGATCGCGTCGGACACCGCCAGCTTCACCCCGCCGGTGAAGCGCGGCGTGGTCCCCGAGAGCGGCGGCACCTGGCTGCTCCCTCGGCTCGTCGGCTGGCACAAGGCGGCCGAGGTCACGCTGTTCGGTCGGAAGCTCCCCGCCGAGGAACTGCTCCGGCTCGGGCTCGTGAACACGGTCGTGGCCGAGAGCGACCTCGACAAGACGGTGACGGCCTGGGTCGACGATCTCGTCAACCAGCCACCGCTCGCGGTGCGCGCCGCCAAGCGCACGATGCGCCTCGGGCAGGACAGCACCTTCGAGGCCAACACGCATCACGTGCTCGCCGAGCTGATGGGGCTCTTCCGCTCGAAGGACTTCGGCGAGGCTGTGAGCGCCCACCTCGAGAAGCGGGAGCCGAAGTACCAGGGCCGCTGATGCGGCGTGACTGCCGGCGTCGGCGGTGACGTAATACGAGACGCTTGCGTTTCGATCCGGTTCCGTATTACAACTGCCGCATGCGTGCTGCTCTCCGAGATCCCGAGGTCGTCTACCGCCGTCGGTGGCTCACCCTCCTGGTGCTCTGCATCAGCCTGATCGTGATCACCCTCGACAACACGATCCTCAACGTGGCCCTCCCGACGTTGGCCCGACCCGAGGCCCAGGGCGGGTTGGGGGCCACGGCCAGTGACCTGCAGTGGACCGTCGACGCCTACACCCTCGTGTTCGCCGGGCTGCTGCTCACCGCAGGGAGCCTCGGTGATCGCTTCGGGCGGTACCGCTTCCTCGCCATCGGCCTGGCCATCTTCGGGGTCGGCTCGGCCATCTCGGCCATCGCCGACTCGCCCGTGACCCTGATCGCCAGCCGTTCCCTCATGGGCATCGGCGGCGCGGCGATCATGCCGTCGACGCTGTCGATCATCACCAACGTGTTCACCGATCCGAAGGAGCGGGGCAAGGCCATCGGGGTGTGGGCGGGGGTCTCGGCGCTCGGCATCGGCCTCGGCCCGCTCGCCGGCGGCTTCCTCCTCGAGCACTTCTGGTGGGGATCGGTGTTCATCGTCAACGTGCCGGTCGTGCTGGCGGGCCTCGTGCTGGGGTTCTTCCTGGTGCCGGAGTCGAAGGACCCGACCCACGCCTCGTTCGACCCTGTGGGCGCGGGCCTGTCGATCGTGTCGCTCGGAGCGATCCTCTGGGCGGTGATCGAGGCGCCCGCGAAGGGCTGGACGTCCGGCGAGATCGTGGCCGGGCTCGTGGTCGGCTTCGCGCTGCTCGCGGCCTTCTTCGTCTGGGAGCTCCGCTCCACCCATCCGATGCTCGACATGCGGTTCTTCCAGAACCCCCGCTTCAGCGCCGCCAGCGGGGCCATCACACTGGTATTCCTGTCGCTCTTCGGCACCCTGTTCCTGCTCACGCAGTACCTGCAGGGGGTGCTCGGGTACTCCACGATCAAGGCCGGGGCGGTGCTGCTGCCACAGGCCGCCATGCTCATGGTGTTCGCCCCGATGTCGAACACGTGGGTGCAGCGCTGGGGCAACAAGCGGGTGGTGGCCACGGGCCTGGCCATCGTGTCGAGCTCGTTCGTGCTCTTCCTCACGATGTCGCCCGACAGCAGCGCCTTGCAGATCATCGGCATCACCATGGTGATGGGGCTCGGGATGGCCAACATCATGGCGCCGTGCACCGACTCGATCATGGGGTCGTTGCCCCGGGCCAAGGCAGGCGTGGGTTCCGCGGTCAACGACACGACCCGCCAGATGGGCGGAGCGGTGGGCGTCGCGGTGTTCGGCTCCCTCATGTCGAGCCACTTCAGCAACGCCATGGGCGACAAGCTCGGTGCCGTCCTCCCCGGCCCGCTCCTCGAGAGCGTGCGCGACAACGTCGGGCAGGCCATCGGCGTGGCCCGCAGCGCGCCTGGTGCCGAGGGCTTCGCCGGTCAGATCGTCGACGCCGCCAACGACAGCTTCGTGGGCGGGCTGCACCTCGTCGGCCTCGTTGCAGCGGGCGTCACGTTCCTCGCCTGCCTCGGCGTGATCAAGTACCTCCCGGCTCGTCCCCGCGACGACGAGGAGGGCGCGCCGACGTCCGGCGAGCCGGCGCCCGACGAGGCGCTCGCGATCCCGTGAGCCCCGAGGAGCTCGCCGAAGCCCGAGCCGGACGGCCCCGAGACCCCGCCGTCGACACCGCCATCCTGGACGCTGCTCGCTCGCTCCTCGTCGAGGTGGGCTACGCGGGCGTCAGCATCGAGGGCGTGGCGGCCCGGGCCGGGGTGGGCAAGGCCACCATCTACCGCCGCTACGCCGACAAGGCCGAGCTGGTGGTCGACGCGGTGCGGCGGGGCGCCCACATCGAGGATCAGCTCGTCGACAGCGGCGACCTGCGAGCCGACCTCCGCGAGCTGATGAACGGCCTGTTCAACGCCCTGCGGGGCGACGACGGTCCGTTGCTCCTCGTGTTCGCGGCCGAGCGCATCCGCCACCCCGAGCTCCAGGCCACCTTCGACCGGGTGGTGGTGGGATCGAAGCGCGACCACATCCGCCACCTCCTCGCGGCCGCCGTCGCTCGCGGTGACCTACCGGCCGACGCCGATCTCGAGCTCATCGCCGAGGTGGGTCCGGCGGTGCTCTGGCACCACGCCCTCCATCGCATCGGGTTCTCCGACGATCTCGTCGACCGGATCTTCGATCTCGTGCTCGGTCGCGCGGGTCCTAGGGTGCAGCCATGATCCGACTGAGCGTGTTCTACCCGAAGACCGAAGGCGCCACCTTCGACCACGACTACTACCGCGACAAGCACGTCCCGCTGGCGTGCAACGCGTGGGGTGTCGATGCCGAGATCGACAAGGGCCTCGACGGGCCCTACGAGGCCGCCGTCCACTTCAAGTTCGACTCCCTCGAAGCCATCGCCACCGCCATGGGGAGCGAGGGCACCGGCGCCGTGATGGCCGACGTGGCCAACTACACGACCATCACGCCGGCCATGCAGACGAGCGAGATCGTCAGCGGCTGATTCGGGTGGTGATCGGAGGCTGCTCTCGGCATCAGCCGAGGGCAGCCTCGATGCCATCGAGGAGACGGCCCAGGTTGCGCTCGAAGCGGGCGGGGTCGTGGCTGTGCTCGGCGACGATCCCCCAGAGCGGATCGACGCCGTGCTCCTCGATCAGGGCGGCGATGTGGGGGTAGTCGCCTGAGGAGGCCAGGTGGGCGACGTACTGCACCATGGCCCGGTCGGTGGTGTCCTCCAGCTTGGCGACGTCGGATCGGTTGTGCAGGCAGTAGCCGAACACGAACTCATCGACCGTGAAGATCACGTCGAGCTTGTCGGCGAGGGTGGCCGGCATCGTGGAGACGGCGTGGATGGCCTGGTCGAAGTGCCGCACGCCGTTGGGCCCGAGCGCCGGGTCCTCGACGATGTCGAACATCCACGGGTGGCGCTCGAGGGCCTCCTTCGACGCCAAGGCGATCGACGTGATGGCCGACCGCCAGTCGGTGTCGAGCCGTTCCGGCTCCACCAGCAGCTCGCCCATCACCGCGTCGGTGACGAGGGCCAGCAGCTCGTCCTTCGTGCGCACGTAGTGGTACAGGGTCATGGTGCCGGCGCCGAGCTCGGCGGCCAGCCGGCGCATCGACAAGGCGGTGATGCCCTCGGCGTCAGCGATCCGCATGGCGGCGGCGGCGAGGTCCTCCAGGGTGAAGCGAGGCTGGCGCGCCCCGGGGCCCTGGCGCGTCCAGAGGTCGAGGGCCTCGTTGACCTTGGGACCGAGGCGGTCGAGGACCTCGGCGGTCTTGCCCGCCCGGGCGTGGAGCTTCTGGGCCTGGGCCTCGAGCTTGTCGGCCGCCTTGTGCACCTTGGCGGTGGACTTGAGGACCGACTGCGAGACCTTGTCGGCCACGCGATGGGCGATCTCGTCGGGATCGTGGCGGCTGCGGCCACGGTCGGCCGGCTGCGGGCCCACCGCTCCTCGTCCGGGATCTCCTGCAGCCATGACGTACACCGTACTGCTAGATGCACGAATCCGTGCCGAGGGCCAGCTCCCTCGGCACGGACCGTTGCGACGACCTCCGGATCAGAGGCCGAGGGTCGAGAACACCTGGTCGACGATCGCCAGCGGGAAGCTCACGAGACCGGCGATGGGCGCCGGGACCACGCTCTCGAGCACCGCGGTGAGCTGGTCGAGCACACCGGAGGGCGAGCCGGTGGCGCCGATCAGGCCGGTGACGAGGTCGACGAGCTGCCCGGGGTCCGGGGCGCTGGGCACGCCACCGGTGAGCTGGGCCACGAGGGCCGCCACCGGTGCCGGGAGGTTCCCGCCGAACGCGGTGGTGAGC
>JALYWQ010000048.1 GCA_030852625.1 Actinomycetota bacterium | reverse complement strand
GGCGGGGGCGTCGAACGTTCGTCGGCGGGGGCCGGTTCGTCCTCGGGGGTGACGTCGCCGGGCGGGGGGACCGCCTCGCCGCCGGTGCTGGCCGGACGGGCCGCACCCCACCCGCGAGCAGCCTTGCCGGCAGGGGCCGCGCCAGCGCCCACGGTGGCGAGGTCCTGCTCCGCGGGGCGCTTGGCGGCGACCTTCTCCTTGATGGCCTTGTACTTCGGCTCCCGTTCCTTCATCCAGGCGTGCAGCGGCGTGGCGATGTAGAGCGAGGAGTAGGCACCGGAGATGAGGCCGATGAGGAGGGCGAGACCGAACTCCTCGAGGGTGCTGGCGCCGAGGATCCACGAGCCGAGCACAAGGAGCGACAGCACCGGGAACACCGCGGTGATCGAGGTGTTGAGGGACCGCATGAGCACCTCGTTGAGCGACCGGTTCACCATCGTGCCGTAGGTGGTGCCCTGGCCCGCCGACGACACCTGGTTCACGTTCTCCTCCACCTTGTCGAACACGACGATGCCGTCGTAGATCGAGAAGCCGAGGATCGTCAGCACGGCGATGACGGTGGCCGGGGTGACCTCGAACCCGAAGATCGAGTACACGCCCACGGTGACCAGCACGTCGTGGATCAGCGCGGCGAGCGTCGGCAGCGCCATCCGCAGCTCGAACCGGAACGAGATGTAGATGGTGACGACGACGAGGAACACGATGAGCGCACGAAGGGCCTTCTCGCTGATCTCGTCGCCCCACGAGGGGCCCACCGAGGTGAGGTTGACGTCCTCGATGTCCGAGCCGGTGAGCTCGGCCAACCGGTTGCTGACCTCACGGGCCAGGTCCGTGTCGAGGGCCTCGGACTCCACCCGCAGCAACACGCCGTCGTCGGACTCGAGGGTCTGCACCGTTGCCTCGGTGATCCCCTGCTCGTCCATGGCGTCCTGGGCCTCGGACACCGTCACCTCACCGGCCGGAACCTCCCACACCACGCCGCCCTCGAAGTCGATGCCGAGGTTGAGGCCCCGCACGCCGAGGGACACGAGACCGGCCACGATGACCACACCGGAGAGGAGCAGCCACCGGCGGAAGCGACCCACGAAGTCGATGTTCGTCTCGCCGTGGTAGAGCCGGGCCCAGATCGAGCGCCGTCGGGCCTCGCCCTCCTTCACCGCCTTGCCGCTCAGGCCCCGGGCCACCCCGAACACCGGGTGGTCGGTGAAGAGCCGGCTCCGCCCGAACACCTCGACCATCGGTCGGATGAAGAACCACGCCACGACGATGTCGAAGAAGGTGGCGAGGGCCAGCGTGAAGGCGAACCCCCGGACGGGGCCGACCGTGAGCCAGTAGAGGAGCACGGCGCCGATGAGACTGGTGAGGTTGGCGGCGAGGATGGTGCGGAAGGCCCGCTTGAAGGATCGTTCGATCGACGAACGCAACGTGCGGCCGACGGCCACCTCGTCCTTCAGGCGCTCGAAGTACACGACGTAGCTGTCGACGGTGACGCCGACGGAGATCACGAGGCCCGTCACGCCGGCCAGGCTGAGGGCCAGGCCCTGGCTCTCGCTGAGCCAGCAGATGGTGGCGTAGTTGAGAGCGCTCCACACGGCGAGGCCGAGCACCACGACCAGGCCGAGGGCCCGGTAGTACACGAGCATGTAGAGGGCCACGAGGGCCAGGCCGATGAGGCCGGCGATCAGGCCGGCCCGGAGGGAGTCCTCGCCGAGGGTGGCCGAGACCGTCTGGACCGTTTGGGGCTCGAGGTTCACCGGGAGGGAGCCGTACCGGAGCTTCAGGGCCAGGTCCTTGGCCTCGCTCTCGCCGAAGTTGCCGGAGATCTGGATCTGGTCGCGCTCGAACGACGGCCGCTCGATGGTGGGGGCCGAGACCACCCGGGAGTCGAGCACGATGGCCAGCTGCGAGGTCGGACAGGTCTCGGTGCGCCCGAAGCAGGTGGCCGCCGCAGCGTTGAAGGCTTCGATGCCCGAGCCGCCCTTGATCTCCAGCTCCACGGTCCACTGGCCGGTCGGGCCGAGGCTGGCGTTGGCCTTGGAGACGATCTCGCCGGTGGCCAGGCTCGGACCGAGGTTGTAGGTGGCGACGATGTCGTCGCCGTCGTACTCGGGGAGCACCACCTCGGCTTCGGCGAGGTCGTCGTCACGGGTGGTGTAGGCCAGCCCTCCCGTGGGATCGATCGGGGCGACGGTGGTCGGGGTGGTGTCGGTGGGGGCCACGGTGGTGGTCGTGGCGTCCTGGAACGGCATCGCCGGACGGCCGGCCGACTGGCCCTCGACGGGCGCCGCGGAGGTGGTCGTGTCGCCGGCCACGGTGGTGGTGGGCTCGCCGGCCACCGTGGTGGTCGTCGCGTCCCCGGGCGCAGTCGTCGAGGTCGACTCGAGCAGCTCCTCGATCGACGTCGGGAGCACCGAGAGCACGGGGCGGAACCGCAGCTCGGCGGTGTCGCCCACGAGGTCGAGGGCCCGTTCCTGGTTCTTGACGCCTGGCAGCTGCACGATGACCGAGTCGCCCTGGCGAACGATCTCGGGCTCGGCCACGCCCAGGGCGTCGACGCGGTTGCGGATGATCTCGACGGTCTCCGACAGCGCGTCGTCAGCCGCCTCGGTGGTGGGCTGGAGCACCACCGACACGCCACCCTGGAGATCGAGGCCCAACTGCGGGGTGGTACCGGTGCCCACCACGACGCCCATCGCCGCCACCGCGACGAGGACGATGAAGATGAGGGGGCGGAGGTGCTTGAGGCGACGCATGCGAGGGGCGACGTTACCCGTAGGCCGCAGCCAGACCCGCACGCAGGTCGGCCAGCGTCCCGGTGCGGATCGCCTCCCGGGCCTCCTCGACCAGCCGGAGCGTCCACCACAGGTTGTGGAGCGTGACCAGCCGAGGCGCGGTGGGCTCGTCGACCACCAGGAGGTGTCGCAGGTAGGCCCGCGACCACCTCGAGCAGACCGGGCACCCGCAGGTGGCGTCGAGCGGCTCGTCGGCCTCGGCGTTCTCGCTCCGCTTGAGGTTGTAGCGCCCGGCCCGGGTGAGGACCGTGCCGTGGCGGCCGAAGCGCGTGGGCAGCACGCAGTCGAACAGGTCGATACCGAGCGCGATCGACTCCAGCATCCCCACCGGATCGCCCAGCCCCATGAAGTAACGGGGCTGGTCGGCCGGGAGGAGGGGCAGGGTGCCCTCCAGCGTGCGTAGGAGGTCGTCCCGCGACTCGCCCACCGACAGCCCGCCCACCGCGTAGCCGTCGAACCCCACCGCCAGGGTGCGCTGGGCGCTCTCGACCCGCAGCTCCGGATCGGTGCCGCCCTGCACGATCCCGAACTGGTTGAGCTCGGGCCGGTCGAGGGCCAGGAAGGCCCGCCGAGCCCGGCCGGCCCAGTCAGCCGTGCGGTCGACCGCGAGGCGGAGGCGGGCGGTGGGGGCCGACGGCGGGGAGCACACGTCCAGCACCATCTGGATGTCGCTCCCGAGCTGTGCCTGGATGGCGACCGCGGTCTCGGGCGTGAGGCGGTGGGTGCCGCCGTCGTAGGTGGAGCGGAAGGTGACACCGTCGTCGTCGAGGCGGACGTTGCCGCCCGGTTCGAGGGAGAACACCTGGTAGCCACCGGAGTCGGTGAGGACGTGGCCGTTCCAGTCGGCGAACCCGTGGAGGCCGCCCATCCGCTCGATGAGGTCGGCGCCCGGCTTCAGCATGAGGTGGTAGGTATTGCCGAGGACGATCTGGGCCCCCAACGCCTCGAGGTCCGGCGCTGCGAGGGTGCGCACGGCACCGCGGGTGCCGACGGGCATGAAGCACGGGGTCGTGATCTCCCCCCGAGCGGTGCGGATGACGCCGGCGCGGGCGGCGCCGTCGGTGGCCTGCACCTCCATCGAGAGCGTCATCCCCGCACCCCCCGCAGGAACAAGGCGTCGCCGAAGCTGAGGAACCGGTACCCCTCGGCGAGGGCTTCGTCGTACAGCGATCGCCAGCGCGGTCCGATGAAGGCATCGACGAGCACCAGCAACGACGACCGGGGCTGGTGGAAGTTGGTGAGCAGGGCGTCGACCACGGCGAAGGGGCGGTCCCCGTGGATGAACAGCTCGGTTCGGCCCTCGAGCTCGCCGGTGGCGGCGGCGGACTCCAGGGCCCGCACGGTGGTGGTGCCGATGGCTACGACGCGGGTGGCCTCGGCGCACCGGTCCATCGTGGACGCAGGGACCCGGTAGCGCTCGGCGTGCATGGCGTGGTCCTCCACCTTGGCCGCCGCGATGGGTCGGAAGGTGCCCAGCCCCACGATGAGCTCGACCGGCTCGACCGCCGCGCCGGTGGCCCGGATCCGGTCGAGCAGCTCGCTCGTGAGGTGGAGGCCTGCGGTCGGCGCAGCCACCGAGCCGGGCTGGTCGGCATAGGTGGTCTGGTAGCGCTCGGGATCCCGTAGCTCGGCGGTGATGTACGGCGGCAGCGGGACGTGGCCGACCGCCTCGAGCACGTCGAGCAGCTCACGGCCTCCGCCGACGTGGAGCTCCACGATCCGCCGGCCCTCGCCGAGGTCGTCGGCGACGACGACGATCAGCTCGTCGCTCACCTGGAGGGTGGTGCCGGGCGCGAGTTTCCGACTGGGCCGGACGAGGGCCTCCCACCGTGCCACCTCGCCGTCGGGCGGGGTCAGCGGTTCGAGGAGCAGGACCTCGGCGCCGCCCCCCGAGGGCCGACGGACGAGGAGCCGGGCCGGCAGCACCCGCGTGGTGTTGACCACCACGACGTCGCCGGGCCCGACCAGCTCCACGAGGTCGGGGATGTGGCCGTGGCGCGGCGCTCGTCCTGGGCCTTCGTCGATGAGCAGGCGGGCCGAGTCCCGCGGCTCGACCGGGGTCTGGGCGATGGCCTGCTCCGGCAGGTCGTAGTCGACGGCGCTCGTGTCCATGGGCCGGTCCAGTGTCCCGGCGGGTGGCGCCGGACACCAAAAGGGCGGCGCCGTCAGCCGAACAGGCCTGGTGGCGGACCGTTGTCGAGCGCGCTGCGGGGCACCGCCAGCCCGAGGTGGGCCCACGCCGCCGGGGTGGCCACCCGGCCCCGAGGCGTGCGCATGAGGAGGCCGGCTTGGATGAGGAAGGGCTCGTAGACGTCCTCGACGGTTTCGGTCTGCTCACCCACGCTGATGGCCAGCGTGGACAGCCCGACCGGTCCGCCGCCGAAGCGCTGGCAGATGGCCGAGAGGATGGCCCGGTCGACCTTGTCGAGACCCAGTTCGTCGACCCCGAAGAGCCGCAGGCCGGCCGACGCCGTAGCGAGGTCGACGGTGCCGTCGCCCCGAACCTCGGCGAAGTCGCGGACCCGGCGTAGGAGCCGGTTGGCGATGCGAGGGGTGCCCCGTGACCGCTTGGCGATCTCGTGGGCGCCTTCCTGGGCCAGCTGCACCCCGAGGATGCCGGCGGCCCGGATGGCGATGGCTTCCAGCTCGTCGGGCTCGTAGAAGTCGAGGCGGGCCACCAGGCCGAAGCGGTCGCGCAGCGGACCGGTGATGAGGCCGGTGCGGGTGGTGGCGCCGACGAGGGTGAACCGCGGGAGGTCGAGGCGGATCGAGCGGGCGGCGGGGCCCTTGCCGAGAACGATGTCGATCTCGAAGTCCTCCATGGCCGGGTAGAGCACCTCCTCGACGACACGAGGGAGGCGGTGGACCTCGTCGATGAAGAGGACGTCGCCTTCGCCGAGCTGCGACAGCATGGCGGCGAGGTCGCCGGCCCGTTCGATGGCCGGGCCGGAGGTGACGTGGATGGCCACCCCCATCTCGGCGGCGATGATCCCGGCCAGCGAGGTCTTGCCGAGGCCGGGCGGGCCGGCCAGGAGGACGTGGTCGACGGCCTGGCCCCGCCGGCGAGCCGCCTCGAGGATGATCTCGAGGTGCTCCTTGAGCTCGCGCTGACCGACGAACTCCTCGAGGGTGTGGGGACGGAGGCTGACCTCGACGGTGCGTTCGAGCTCGTCGTCGGTCTCCTCGGGTCGAAGCACCTCCTCCCTCATCGCCGGCTGACCGCCAGCCGCTGCAGCGCGTCCTTGAGGAGGAGCCCGGCATCGCCGTCGTCGGGCAGGTCGGACATGACCTCCCGGATCTCGGTGTCGGTGTAGCCGAGCCCGCTGAGGGCCTCCCGCACGTCGGCTCGGGCGCCGGACCCCGCCGTGCTGCCGGTGGACGCGGCGGGCGCCGCCACGTGGCCGAGGTCGGGCACCGACAGCCGCGACTTGAGATCGAGGAGGAGACGGGCGGCGGTCTTCTTGCCGACGCCGGGCACCAGGCACAGGGCTCCGATGTCGTCCTCGGCCACGATGCGGGCCAGGTGGACCGGGCTGTGCACGGAGAGGATGGCGAGCGCCAACGCCGGCCCGACGCCGTGGGCCCCGAGCAGGGCTTCGAAGCACAGCCGCTCGTCCTTGGTGGCGAAGCCGTAGAGCGTGGGGGCTTCGTCGCGCTGGTGGAGGTGGATCCAGCAGAACACCTCGTCGCCGAGATCCCCGATCGAGATGGCCGTGGTGGGGCTCACCTGCACCCGGTACCCGACGCCGACGACCTCGATGGTGAGCTCGCCGCCCGCCCGGTCGAGCAGCGTGCCGCGCAGCGACCCGATCATCGGGCCACCATCCGGATGGCGATGCGGTTGCGCATCGGGGCGTGGGCCAGGTGGCACAGCGCCAGGGCGACGGCATCGGCGGCGTCCACCGGCCGGAGGGGTCGGCTGACGCCGAGGAGGGTCTGCACCATGCGCTCCATCTGGTCCTTGCTGGCCTGGCCCACCCCGGCCACGGCCTGCTTCACCTGGTTCGGCGAGTACTCGATGACGTCGCAACCGGCAGCCACTGCTTCGGCCATGGCGATCCCGGCGGCCTGGGCGACGGAGATGGCCGTGCGCACGTTGACCTGGAACAGCACCCGTTCGATGGCGACGACGGCCGGTTCGTGCTCCTGCAGCAGCGCCCGCAGGTCGGTCTGCAGCTCGGCCAAGCGCTCGGGCACCGGCGACGACGGCGGGGTCCGGAGGACCCCACAGGCGATCAACCGGTGCCCACCGGGGCGCGCCGCGACGACGCCGTAGCCGCAGCGTGAGAGCCCGGGGTCGATGCCGAGGACGTACACGCGTTCGATCCTAACGGTCCGAGGGCTCGGGCCGGCGGATGTGCGGCGAGCGGGCTAGGACGCGCTGCGGACGGCGCTGATGAGCTCCGCCGTCGGCCGGAACGTGATCCCCGCCACTGCCTTGTGGGCCCAGCGGATGATCCCACCGCCGTCGATCACGAACACCGACCGGCGGTAGAAGCCGAGGGGCCCGAGGATCCCGTAGGCCTCCCCCACCGTCTTGTCGGTGTCGGCGAGGAGCGGGAACCCGAAGCCGCCCTGCTTGCAGGAGAAGTCGTCGTGGCTGGCCACCGACTGCGGGGACAGCGCCAGCACCTGGGCCCCGACGTCGCGGAACTGGTCGATGTCGTGGGTGTACTGGTTGAGCTGACGGGTGCACACCGGCGTGGAGTCGCCCGGGTAGAAGACGAGCACGACGACCTGGCCGCGGTACTCCTCGAGGGAGTACGTGCGGTGGCCCTCGTCGGTGTTGTCGGTGCCCTCGAGAGCGAAGCCCGGTGCGGGCTCGCCCACTGCCGCGCCCATCAGGCGTCGATGCCTTCGAGCACGGCGTCGGGGATGTCGACGTTGCTGTACACGTCCTGCACGTCGTCGAGCTCGTCGAGCGCGTCCACCAGGCGGAGCAACTTCTTGGCTCCTTCAGCGTCGTCGAGGGCGATGGTGCTGGTGGCGATCATCGAGAGCTCGGAGGACGACACCGCGACGCCCGCCTCCTCCAACGCCGCTCGCACGGTGTGCAGCTCGGTGGGCGGCGTGGTCACCCGCCATGCCTCGCCGTCGTCGGTGACGTCCTCGGCGCCGGCGTCGAGGGCGAGGAGCATGAGCTCGTCCTCGTCAGCGGCACGGTCGACGAGCACGATTCCCTTGCGCTCGAACTGCCACGACACCGCCCCGGGCTCGGCCATCGAACCGCCGAGCTTCGTGAAGAGGCTGCGCACCTCGGGGCCGGTGCGGTTCCGGTTGTCGGTGAGCGCTTCGATGAGCACGGCGACCCCGCCCGGCGCGTACCCCTCGTAGGTGACCGACTCGTACACGACGCCTTCGAGGTCACCGGTCGCCCGCTTGATGGCCTTCTGGATCGTGTCGAGGGGCACCGAGTTGTCACGGGCCTTCTGGAACATCGTGCGAAGGGTGGGGTTCGTCTCCGGGTCGCCGCCGCCTTCTCGCGCGGCCACCTCGACCTGGCGGATGAGTTTGGCGAAGGTCTTGCCGCGCGCCTTGTCGGCGGCGCCCTTCTTGTGCTTGATCGTGGCCCACTTGGAATGGCCGGACATCAGCCCATCTCCTTCAGGAATCGCTCGTGGAACCGGAGGTCGTCGGACAGCTCCGGATGGAAGGCGGCAACGGTGACGGCACCCTGGCGGCACAGCACGGGGTGGTCGTCCACGGTGACCAGCACCTGGACGTCCGCCCCGGCCCGCTCGACGAACGGCGCCCTGATGAACACGGCACGGAACGGGTCACCGTCGAGCCCCGGGACGTCGAGGTCGGCCTCGAAGGAATCGACCTGGCGACCGAAGGCGTTGCGCCGCACCGAGATGTCGACGACGCCGAAGCACCGCTGGTCGGCCCGGCCATCGAGGATCTCCGTGCCCAGCAGGATCATCCCTGCGCAGGTGCCGAGCGCCGGCATGCCGCCGGCCAGTCGCTCGGCCACCGGCTCGAACATGCCCGAGGACTCGAGGAGCATCGACATCGTGGTGGACTCCCCGCCCGGGAGCACGAGGGCGTCGACGAGGTCGAGCTGCTCCGGGGTGCGGACGAGGACGGGCTCAGCCCCAGCGGCGCGGAGGCAACGCTCGTGGGCCGCGAACGCGCCCTGCAACGCCAGCACGCCCACCTTGAGCACCTGGAGGCCTCCACATGGGCCGGATGGTACCGGGAGTAGCCCTACCAGCCGCGATCGGCGAGCTTGGTCTCGAGACCGGCGATCTCCAGCCCGGGCATCGCCGTCCCGAGCCCACGCGACACCTTGGCCACGATCCCGGGGTCGGCGAAGTGGGTGGTGGCCTCCACGATGGCCTTGCCCCGTCGGGCCGGGTCGTCCGACTTGAAGATCCCCGATCCCACGAACACCGCTTCGGCCCCGAGTTGCATCACCAGGGCCGCGTCGGCCGGGGTGGCGATGCCGCCGGCGCAGAAGAGCGGCACCGGCAGGGTGCCGGTCTCGGCCAGCTCCTGCACCAGGCCCACCGGCGCCTGGAGCCGCTTGGCCCAGTCGTAGAGCTCGGCGGAGTCGGCCTGCGTGATCTTGCGGATGTCGCCGAGGATCGACCGCAGGTGGCGCACGGCCTCGACGATGTTGCCGGTGCCGGCCTCACCCTTCGACCGCAGCATCGCAGCGCCTTCGCTGATGCGCCGGAGCGCTTCTCCGAGGTTGGTGGCACCGCACACGAACGGCACCGTGAAGGCCCACTTGTCGATGTGATGGGCCTCGTCGGCCGGCGTGAGCACCTCGGACTCGTCGACGTAGTCGACGCCGAGGGCCTCCAGCACCTGGGCCTCCACGAAGTGGCCGATGCGGGCCTTGGCCATCACCGGGATGGTGACGACCTCCTTGATGCCCTCGATCATCTCCGGATCGGACATGCGAGCCACGCCACCGTCCCGACGGATGTCGGACGGCACCCGCTCGAGGGCCATCACCGCAACAGCGCCGGCGTCCTCGGCGATCCGGGCCTGCTCCGGATCCACGACGTCCATGATGACGCCGCCCTTCAGCATCTCGGCCAACCCACGCTTCACACGGGTGGTACCGGTCTCCTGCGGGACATGCGGGGAAGCCATAGAGGAAGTCTACGGAGCATCTGCGATTTGAAAGAACCCGATTGGTCCTAAAGCGCACGTGGAGCGGAAGCGACACCCCGGAGCAGGAAGCGGTCCAGCGAGGTGGCGGCGGCTAGCGAATGCGCCGCCGACACAGTTGCGGAGGCCGAGGCCCAAGCGGCCGCAGGCCGCCCCCACCCGACCGGAGCAACCAGACAACAACGCCGCCCCGCCCGACCGGAGCAACCAGACAACAACGCGGCTACAGGAACGTCGTCGCGCCGCCGGGTTGGGGCAGCTGCACCCAGGTGCGCCCTGGAGTGAGCGGGATGGGTGCCCCGTCGACGTCGAGGTAGGTGGTGACCGACTCGAGGGTGGGCTTGTGCCAGCGACCCTTGACCACCCCGCCGGCGGTGAGGACCCAGACGTCGCCCTCGCCGATCAGCTGGGCCTCCGGGATCGGGTTGCCGAACTGGTCGTTCACGCCGGAGCTGACGTAGGGCACGAACATGATCACCACGTTCTCGGGCGCGACCCGGGCCCCGGCACTGTCGACGTGGGCGGTGCCCTTCTGGGTGCGGTCCCAGCCCTGGCCGTTCCACGTCCAGTCGACCGGCGCCGACCCTGCGCTCGTGCCGAAGCTGACGTTGGCGCCCCGGGCCTGCTCGAGGTGGGCGGGCACCTGGCCCTCGGTGCGGTAGGTGAAGAGGGCCGGCGGGGCGGAGGAGCCGTCGGCCGGGAGGGCGCGGATGTCGGCGGTGGACTTCAGCATCAGGTTGCTGGGCGCCGGGCGGCCCCGGTCCCGCTCGTAGTAGCCGGCCTGCCGGTCGACGCCGACGTCGACGAGGTTGGCGTTGCGCACCGCCGCTGCGAACGTGGCGTTGGCGCCGCTCCAGGCGAAGAACGGCCGGTGCAGGGGCCCCATGATCCCGAGGTCCGAGCTGCGGGCCGAGCGCACCGGTCCGGCCGGCGCCACGTCGCCGGAGTGGAAGATGGCCAGCAGCCGGGTGACGCTGCCTTCGACCCGTTCCTCGTACACCACGTCGGCCTGGTTGATGCCGGCCTGCGGGCGGGCCTTGGGCTCGACGTTGTCGTACTTCACGACCAGGGCCGGCCGGCCCAGCGCAGCCTGGTCGGTCACGGCGAGGCCGGTGAGGGGGGCCACCGGCGGTGCCGTCGTGGTGGTGGTCGCCTCCTCGGTGGTGGACGGGCGCTCGGCGTCGCTGTCGTCGCCACCTCCGCACGCGGTGGCGGCGAGCAGGCCGAGCGACAGGGTGAGGGCGGTGAGGTTGCGGCGAAGGTTCATGCGTTCAGAGCTCGCGCAGGTACGCGATGCGCTCCTCCAGAGGGGGGTGGGTGTCGAACATCCGGTTCCATCGGGCCAGGCGGCCGTCGACGGCGTGGGTGGCCATCGGCTGCTCGATCCAGAGGTGGGCGGTGGCCTGGGACACCGACCCCACCACCGTGTAGTCGTCGCGCAGCTTCTCCAAGGCGGAGATCAGCCCTGGGGGGTACCGGGTGAGCTCGATGCCGGACACATCGGCCAGCGACTCCCGCTTGCGGCTGACGGCGGCCTGCATCACCTTGGCGATGAGCGGCGACACGACGAGCAGCACGAAGCCGGCCAGGGCCAGCACGATGCCGATGGGGTTGCCACCCCGGTCGTTCGAGTTGTTGCGGTTGCGCCCGAAGCCGAACCACAGGAACCGGATGCCGATGTTCGAGGCGATGGCGATCACCCCGACGAGGGTGACGGCGAGGGTCGAGACGAGGATGTCGTAGTTCTTGATGTGGCTGAGCTCGTGGGCCAGCACGCCTTCGAGCTCCACCCGGTTCATCCGCTCGAGCAGCCCGGTGGTGACGGCGATGGCGGCGTGCTTCGGGTTCCGACCGGTGGCAAAGGCGTTGGGCGACGGGTCGTCGATCACGTAGAGGCGCGGCTTCGGCAATCCTCCGGCGATGCAGAGGCCGTCGATGAGGTTGTGGAGCCGCGGGAACTCCTCCTCCGATGCCGGGCGGGCCCGGCTGACCCGGAGGGCGATGGCGTCGGACTTCCAGTACGAGAGGCCGGCGGTGGCGGCCGCGACCACCAGCCCTCCGACGAGGAAGACGATGCCGTTGCCCACCACGAGATCGAGGGCGAACCCGACCGCCACCACGAGGGCGACGAAGCCGGCGATCAGGAGGGCGGAGCGGCGCTTGTTCTGGGCGACCTGGTCGTACACGCGGGCTCAGGCGGAGGGGGCAGGGGGCGGGTTGGTGCCGAAGTCGACCTGCACGTTGCCGCGGGACGCTTCGTCGACCTCGAAGTACTCACGGGGCTTGAACCCCAGTCGCCCGGCGATCAGGTTGCCGGGGAACTTCTCGATCTTGGTGTTAAAGCGCACGACGGTGTCGTTGTAGAACTGCCGGGCGTAGGCGATGCGGCCTTCGGTGCCCGAGAGCTCCTCCTGCAGGTTGAGGAAGTTCTGGTTGGCCTTGAGGTCGGGGTAGGCCTCCGACAGGGCGAACACCGACTTGAGGGCGCCGGAGATCACGTTCTCGGCCTGGGCCTGCTCCTGCGGGCCGCCCTGCTGGGTCATGGCGACGTTGCGAGCGGTGATCACCGCGTCGAGGGTCTCGCGCTCGTGGGTGGCGTAGCCCTTCACCGTCTCGACCAGGTTCGGGATCAGGTCGTACCGGCGCTTAAGCTGCACGTCGATCTGCGCCCAGGCGTTCTCGATCTTGTTCTTGAGACCGATGAGGCCGTTGTAGAGCGAGATCACGTAGAGCGCGAGCACCACGATGATCACGACGATGACGATGATGGGGACCACGGAACTGGACTCCTCGATCGGGGGCCACCAACCCTACTGCCCGGCGGTTCAGGCCCGGGATCGGCGCCAGGGCCGCGTGGGACGCCCGGCGGACCGCACCTCGTCGTAGATCTCGAGGTACCGCTCGGCCAACCGGCTCATGGACAGCTGCTCGGCCCGGCGGCGGCCACCGGCCACCAGTTCGGCACGGAGGCCCGGGTCCTCGAGGACCCGGTTGAGGCTCTTGGCCAGCGCCTGGGCGTCGCCAACAGGTGCGAGCAGCGCGTCGAGCCCGTCGGTGGCGACGTTCCGGTGCCCGTCGAGGTCGGACGCCACCAGCGCGCACCCGGCGGCCATGGCCTCGAGCAGCACCATCCCGAACGACTCGCCGCGGACCGACGGCGAGCAGTACACGGTGCAGGCCCGCATGCGGGCGGCCCGCTCGTGGTCGCTGATGCGTCCGAGCCATTCGATCCGCGGATCGTGGCCGTACCGGGCCTGCAGCTCCGCGCTCTGCGGGCCGTCACCGCCGACCCAGACCGTGACGTCGGCGGGGAGATCCCGGGTGGCGGCGAGCAGCACGTCGAGCCCCTTGCGCGGCTCGTGGCGGCCGAGGAAGAACACGGTCGGCCCCAGCGTGGGGTGCGGCTCCACTGCGCAGAACCGTTCGACCTCGATGCCGTTGAAGAGCAGCTCGTAGGTGCCGCCCAGGTGGGTCTGGGCCAGCGCCATGGCATCGGGCGACACCGCCACGCGGTGGGCGAGGCGCCTGGTCATGCGCTTCAGGCCCCAACCCAGGTACCGGTAGGGGGCGCTGGTGCCGGCGGCGTGGAAGGTGCCCACCAGCGGCGCGGTCTCGGTCATCATGGCGGTGAGGGCCGGGCCGGGAGCACAGGGCTCGTGGAGGTGGACGACGTCGAAGGCCTCGTCACGCAGGGCCCGGATGGTGCGCAGCTGGGCGGAGGGGTCCGGCGCCAGCGGGGCCACCGAGCCGTTGGCGGCGGTGGGGACGCTGCGGCCGAGCGGGGTGACGCCGGCGTCCGGGGGTGGGCCGTCGCACGGACCGAGCACCCGGGCCTCGTGGCCGTGGCGCCGGAGCTCCCTGGCCAGCCCGAGCACCTGGCCTTGGACGCCGCCCGGGATGGTCAGCGAGTAGGGACAGACCAACCCGATCCGCATCAGGCGAGCCTACGGTCCGACGGCCAGTTCGGCTGGAGGAGGTGCCACTGCTCCGGCGCGGCCCGGATGAGCTCCTCGAGCGAGTGGGCCAGGGCCTGGGTGATCCGCTGCACGTCGTCGCGGAGCTTGCCGGTGCGCTCGGTGTCGAGGGGTGGCCGTACGACGGCGTGGCGGATCGGGCCGTCGAAGTAGATGGCGGTGGGCAGGATGGGGGCGCCGGTGCGCAGGGCCAGGACGGCCGGCCCTCCGGGCAGGGTGGTGCGCTCGCCGAAGAACTCCACCTCCACGCCGGTGCCGGCGATGTCGCGATCGCAGAGCAGCGCCAGCAGGTGGTTCTCGTGGAGGGCCTTGGTGCAGGCCGCCCCGGCATCGGGGCCGAGCGGCACGACCGTCATCCCCAACGACTGCCGCAGCTCGACGAACCACTCGAACAGCGCTTCGGGCTCGAGCTTCTCCACGACGGCCGTGACGGGTATCTGCTTGACCTGGGCCAGCCAGAAGGCGGCCCACTCCCAGCCGCCGAGGTGGGGCAACGTCATGATGCCGCCGGTGCCCTTGGCCAGTGCGGCGTCGATGTGCTCGTAGCCCTCGGTGGTGAAGCCCGCGTCGAGCTGCGCCGCGCTCATCGATGGCAAGCGGAACGACTCGACCCAGTACCGGGCGTAGGACTCGAAGGTCTGTCGGACGGCCCGGCGGAGGGCCAGGCCCTGGAGCCCCGGATCGGCGCGCTGCAGGTTGCGGGCGACGAGGCGGCGGCGGTCGAGGTCGCTCCGGGCCGCCAGCCGTCCGAGGTTGCGGGCGGTGATCCCGGCGACCGGCCCCGGGACGGCGCGCGCCAGCCCGGACGCAGCCTTGAACGCGGGGGTGACGAGATCGGGCACGTCGACGATGTTCGCGCCCGGCGGGGCGGAGGGCCGTCTACCGGCGGGACGAGCGGGCCTGGCGGCGCCACGCCCGTTCCGTGGGCCGGGCGGCGCGGCGGGCCTTCCAGCGGGAGACCTGCTGCGGGGCGGGTCGCGGGGCGCTCGCCTGCTTCCACACCTTCACGAACCGCTGCACGGCGGTGACGAGCGTGAGGGCGAGCATCACCCAGAGCACCGGGATGAGCAGCGAGTCGAAGAGGAGACCGAAGCCGAGCACGATGATGCGCTCAGCTCGTTCCATCACCCCGCCGCGAGCGTCGAACCCCAGCGACTCGGCCTTGGCCCGCTCGTAGGAGATGAGCATCGACGC
>JALYWQ010000040.1 GCA_030852625.1 Actinomycetota bacterium | reverse complement strand
GGGGGGGGGGGGGCGCCGCCACCGGGTTCGGCCGGCGGCGGTGGGTGCTCGGCTTCCTGTTCCGGATCGCTGGCGCTCCCGTCACCGGCTTCGCCGGGACGGGGCTCCTCGGTGCGGGCTCCGGTCGGCTGGTACGAGCTGACGCCGGAGGGGTCGATGCCGTCTTCCTCGGCGGTGGTCGTCGGTAGCGACGGTTCTGCCATCACGTTCTCCTCATCCGACTCGCTGACGAGGACCGCGTACCCGGCGGGCGGGCGTCTGATGCGTGATCGGGCGCCTCAACTGGGCGGGCGCATCCTCCGGTAGAGGCATTGGCCCCCGCCGGAGGCGTGGAGGGCGCCGCTCGGCGACCACACCTTCGCGGTCCATCCGAACAGGCCGCGCGTCGAGAGCGGGGCGGCACCGTCGCAGAGCAGCCAGTCCTCCGCGCTGGTGGGCTGGTGGAAGGCCACGTTGAGATCGAGGGTCGGCGCCGTGAACGGCGGCTCCTGCCACGCGTGGGGCCGGTGGGCCGACGGCCAGCTCGGCAGGTCGACGAGGATCACCGATCGACAGGCGTCGACCCAGGGATCGTCGAACCTCGCCGCAGGAAGGAACCGCAGCCACTCCTGCCACCGGGCCGGACGAGGGCCTTCGGGCGGCCACTCGACCTCGAAGGTGATGGGCTTCGCATCGAAGTTGTTCCAGAACGGAAACGGCGGCGGCGCGTCCGGCGGGAGGAGCTCCTGGAGGCTCGGCAGGGCGTCGGGTCCGGCGACGTCGGGCGCAGTGGTTTCGTCGTGCTCGAGGCCTTCGTTGTCCGCGACGCTCCAGACGAGGGCGTCGAGGATGGCCTTCCCGTCCTGGGTGACCTCGACCCGGTGCGAGCTGGCCGAGCGGCCCTCCTTGCGGGCGGTGACCGCGATGTCGACCGGTTCGAACCGGGCCACGCCGTAGTAGTGGCACGAGAAGGCGGCCGGGTACGGGTGGGACGTCATGGCCCCAGCAGCCCGCAGGGCCACCGACGCCACGTAGCCACCCATCGGGCCCCAGATCTCCCAGTCCTGGCTGAGCGTCGCTTGGTAGCGACCCTCCGCCAACTGCTCCACCGCCGTGTCCGCCGCGAGGTCACCCATGCCGACGATCGTGCCCGCCCGGTCCGGGCACGCGCCAGCGGGTTGGGGGCCCGCACGAGCGTCGGCGGCGACAGGGCGCGGCTGCGGTCGTAGCCTCGGCGCATGGCCGAGCGGGAGCTGCACAACGACCGGCGGATGACCGACGTCGAGGCGCTGATGTGGAACCTCGAGAAGGACCCTCACCTCAGCTCGGCGTTCGCCAACATCACGATCCTCGATCGTCCGCCGGACCTCGACCGGCTGCGGGGCCGGCTCGAGCAGGCCGTGCAGAGCGTGCCCCGCCTGCGGCAGCGGGTGGTCCCCGCACTCGGACGTCTCGCCCCACCGGCGTGGGAGGACGACCCCGACCTCGACCTCGTGCGCCACGTGCGCCGGATCGCGCTCCCCGCCCCTGGTGACGAACGGCAACTGCTCGACGTCGCAGCGTCGATCGTGCACGCGCCGTTCGACCGCACCCGCCCGTTGTGGGAGTTCGTGGTGATCGAGGGGCTGGAGGGCGGCCGGGCCGCGATGGTGCAGAAGCTCCACCACGCCATCACCGACGGCGAGGGCGGCATCCGGCTCTCCGAGCAGTTCATCGACATCGAACGCGACGCCGTCGATCCGATCACGCCGAGCACGCCGGTCGACTCGCCGCCGCCGGGCAACCTCGTCGAGACCACCGTCGACACCGTGACCCACAACCTCCGGCGCGCCCTCGGCATGGCTCGTCGGGCTGCCGAAGGCGCGGTCGAGGTGGTGCGACACCCGACGAGCGCGGGGACGGTTGCCACCGAGGCCGTCGAGTTGGCCCGCTCCGCCGTCCGCCAGCTCGCGGTCACCGACGAGGCGCACTCCCCGGTCTGGACCCAGCGAACCTTGCGGCGGCACATCGAGGTCCTCCAGGTCCCGATGGACGACGCCCGACTGGCGGCCAAGGCGCTCGGGGGGAGCCTCAACGACCTCTTCGTGGCCGCCGCGGCGGGCGCCGCCGGCGCTTACCACCGAGAGGTCGGCGCGCCCGTCGACGAGCTCCGCATCTCGATGCCGGTGAGCACGCGCGGCGACGGCTCCGCGGGCGGCAACGCCTTCACGCCCACGCGGGTGCTGGTGCCGACCGGGAACATGACCCCGGCCGAGCGGTTCCAGGCCGTCCACGAGCGCCTCGCCGCGACCCGTTCGGAGCGGGCCCTCGGCCTCACCGGCGCGGTCGCCGGGGTGGCCAACCTCCTCCCGACCTCGCTGAGCGTGCGCATCGCGCGGCAGCAGGTGGAGACCGTGGACTTCACCACGTCGAACGTGCGGGGCGCCCCGTTCCCGCTCTTCATCGCCGGGGCGCGCATGGAGGCCAACTACCCGGTCGGTCCCATCGCCGGAACGGCGTGGAACCTCACGCTCATGTCCTACGACGGCCACCTCGACATGGGCCTGCACGTCGACACCGGCGCCGTCGAGCACCCGGTGCTGCTGCGCGAGCTCGTCGAAGCCGAGTTCACCGCCCTCATCGAGGCCGGTGGTGCCACCATGGGGTCATGACACGCTTCAAGAAGGGCGACAAGGTCATCATCACCCAGGGTGACTTCGACGGGCAGTGGGGCACGATCGTCGACAAGGACGTAATCGGGGACGAGATCACCGTGGCCCTCGGCAAGAACGGTCGCGAGATCCGCACCCACGAAGGCCACGTGAACAAGGTCGAGGACGACTAGCTCCGCGTCGAACCGGGCTCGTAACCCGGTCGGACGTCGACAGCGCCGCCGGTAGCGTCGATTCCCGTGCTCGTCGCCCGGGATCTCGTCCGCCACCATGGCGCGCAGACCGTCCTCCAGGACGTGTCGGTGTCGATCACGGGCGGCACGCGGCTCGGCGTCGTCGGACCGAACGGCATCGGCAAGTCGACGCTGCTCCGGATCCTCGCCGGCCTCGAAGCACCTGACGGCGGCACGGTGGAGCGAGTGCCGGCCACCACCACGGTGGGCTGGCTGCCGCAGGAGCCCGATGCCGAGGGCGACGAGACGCTCCGGCACTACCTCG
>JALYWQ010000027.1 GCA_030852625.1 Actinomycetota bacterium | reverse complement strand
CCGCCGAGCTCGGCATCGCCAGTGAGCCCACCTACACCGCCAAGGCCCTCGCCGCCGCCTTCGCCCTGCACGACGCCGGCCGTCGGGTCGTCTTCCTCCAGACGCTCGCGGCCCACTGAACCCTCCACGAACTGGCGCGCCGTTCGACACACTCGCGTGTCGCCGGCACTGTCAGTTCGGCGGCGTTGGGGGGACCCGGAGGCGGAGGGCGACCTCGTTGGCGAGGAGGCGACCGGGCACGGTGAGGGCGACGCGGTCGCCGTCGGCGTCGACCGGCGCGAGCAGCTCGCCGAGCTCGTGCAAGTCGTCGTCGGTGAACGACGTCCGGGGGACGCCGTCACGGGTGCGGATGGCGAGCTGCAACGCCTCGAGCGACCGCTCGTCGGCGGCGAGCTGCTCGCCGGCGGCCTCGACGCTGGCGCGGGAGCGGACGGCGTCGATGTAGCGGTCGGGGGTGCGGAGGTTCCAGAACCGCCGTCCGTCCCGGTGGGAGTGGGCCGCGCATCCGAGGCCCTGGTACTCGCCCATCGACCAGTAGAGGGCGTTGTGCCGGCACTCGTGCCCGGGTTTGGCCCAGTTGGAGATCTCGTAGCTCTCGTAGCCGGCGCCACCGAGGCGTTCCACGGCGGCCAGGTACTTGTCGGCCTGGTCGTCGTCGTCCGGATGACGGCTGGCGTCGGCGGCCAACGGCGTGCCGGCCTCGACCGTGAGCGCGTAGGCCGACACGTGGGGCGGGTCGAGGGCCACCACGTCGTCGAGGGTTCGGCACCAGTCGTCGAGCGACTCCCCCGCGCCGCCGTAGATCACGTCGAGGTTGAACGTGGCGAACCCGGCCGCTCTGGCCAGGTCGACGCAACGGGCGACGTTGTCCCGGTCGTGGGTGCGACCGAGCGCCTGCAGCACGTGGGCCGAGGTCGACTGCACGCCGAACGACAGCCGGTTGACGCCGCCCGCCCGGTAGGTGGCGAGCAGGTCAGCGGTCACGTCGTCGGGGTTGCACTCGACGGTCACCTCGCAGTCGGGCGAGCGGGGCACCCGGGCGAGGACCTCCACCAGCGCCGCCCCCGGCACGAGCGTGGGCGTCCCGCCGCCGACGAAGACCGAGGTCACCGCCGGCATCCCGGCCGCGACGAGGCGGTCGGCATCGAGGACGCACGCCTCGAGGTAGGCCTCTACGAGGTGGTGGCGGTCCGTCCAGGTCGCGAACGAGCAGTAGTCGCATCGGGCCGCGCAGAACGGCACGTGCACGTACAGACCGAACGGCTGCGGCGGATCAACGGGGGCGACCACCGCCCCATCGTGCCCTGCGGTGGCGGGTTGTCCTACGCCGGGGCGCGGTAGAGGAGACCCAGCTCAGCCAGTCGGGGGCTCACAGCCTCCGGGTGCACGCCAAGGATCGAGGCCAGGAAGGCGGTGTCGGAGCCCCGCATCGTGAGCACGACGCCGTTGAAGTCGCCCCGCTGCACCTGGATGGCCCGGGCCAACCGACGCAGCAGCTCGCCCTCGAGGCCCTCGGTGCGCGCGACCGACGCCAGGTCGAGCCGCAGCGGCCCGTCGAGCACCATGGCCGCCAGACCGTCGGTCTCGTGGCGCTCGTCGATCGGGAGGAGCTGGTCGACGGGCACCTGGTAGAAGCGGGCCAGCCGCTGCAGCCGGTGGACCGAGATGGCCCGCTCGCCCCGTTCATAGGCGCCGAGGACCGAGGCCTTGAACTCCTGGCTCGATCGGGCCTCGACATCCTGCAACGAGAGCCGCTTCTGCCCTCGGATGGCACGGAGTCGAGCCCCCACCGTCACTGCGTACGTCTTGTCCTGCGCGTCGTCGAGGACGTCGCCGTCGGTCATCGTCACTGTCGCTCCTTCGGCCACGGTTGGTGACCTCCGCATGAAACTTCGCCCGCCACCCCAGGTGGAGCGACTGCTCGAACTGTACGTCCGTGCACGGGGAGCCGACAATCATCCCGCCGGTCGAGGGACCGGCCATCGGTCACACCAACTGGTCTCGGAGCGCGGTCCACAACGCACCCACGGTGACAGCGGCCGTCTCGGCCCGCAGAACATGGGCTCCGAGGGCCACGACCGGCAGGTCGAGGGCCCGCTCGGCATCGTCCCAACCGCCCTCCGGACCGACGGCGATCGTGGTGTGGGCGAGCGATGGCGGGGCCCCCGTGCGGTCGGCCAGCGCCACTCCGGGTTGGCAGGCGAGCGTCGCCAGGTCCGCGATCGGAGCCACCTCCGGCAGGATCGGCCGGTGGCTCTGCATGGCGGCGGCTCGCGCCACGAGCCGCAACCGCTCGAGCGCCTTGGCCTCCTTGGCGGCATCCCACCGCACCACCGAGCGGGCCGCTCGGAGCGGGACGATGCGGTCGACCCCGAGCTCCGTGAGCTTCTGCACGACGAGCTCCGGCTTGTCGCCCTTCGTCAGGGCGAAGGCCACCGTGAGCATGGGCGCAGGACGGTCCCACGTGGCGACGTCATCGGTGGGCTCGACGCCCGTGGCGGTGAGCCGGGCCGGTCGCCAGCGACCCGATCCGTCACCGATCGACAGCGGGTCGCCCACTCGGAGGCGGAGCACCCGGCGGAGGTGGTGGTCGTCGTCGTCGGCCAACTCGGGTGCGTCCAGACCCTCGACGAACACGAGCGGCCCCGGGACATCGGCCGGATGGGGCACTAGCGGAAGGCCGACCGGATCTTCGAGAAGAACCCGCTGTCCTCCGGCGCCACGTCGTCGCCCCGGAGGGTGGCCAGCTGGCGGAGGAGCGCCTCCTCGCCGTCGACCAGCTCCGTGGGCACCTGCACGACGACGCGGACGATCAGGTCGCCCCGGGCGCGCCGTTCCAGGTGGGGAACGCCCCGACCGCGGAGGCGGAACTCCCGACCGGTCGGCGTGCCGCGCGGGATGACGAGGTCCTCGGGGCCGTCGAGGGTGGCGAACTCGAGGTGGGTGCCGAGCACCGCTTGGGCGTAGGAGATCGGCAGGTCGCAGCGGAGATCGACGCCGTCGCGGGTGAAGCGCTCATGGGGCCGCACGCGGACGTGGACGTAGAGGTCGCCGGCCGGCCCGCCCCGCGGCCCCGCTGCGCCACGTCCCGACAGCCGAAGCGTGGAGCCGGTGTCGACCCCCGCCGGGATGTCGACGGTGTAGTTGCGATCCTCCACCCGGCGGCCGTCGCCACGGCAGTCGGGGCACGGGTCGGCGATGACCTGACCGAGCCCGGCGCACCGGGGGCACGCCGACGTGGTGACCATCTGGCCGAGGAACGACTGCCGGACCCGCTGCACCTGTCCGGAACCGGCGCACTCGAGGCAGGCGATGGGCTGCGTGCCGGGTTTCGCCCCCGACCCGGTGCAGGTCTCGCACACCACCTGGGATCGCACGTCGACGGCCTGGCGGGCGCCGAAGACCGCGGCCTCGAAGTCGAGGTCGACGACCACCTCGAGGTCGGCGCCGCGCGGCGGACCCCCGCGGCCCCGTCCGCCACCGCCGCCGAACGGGCTGTTGCCGCCGAAGAAGGCGTCGAAGATGTCGTTGATGCCACCGCCACCGAACCCGAACGGGTCGCCGGCGCCGGCCCCCACGCCCTCGGCGCCGAACCGGTCGTAGCGAGCCCGCTTGTCGGGGTCGGAGAGGACCTCGTAAGCCTGGGCCACCTGCTTGAACCGAGCCTCCGCCTCCGGGTCGGGATTGGTGTCGGGGTGCAGTTGCCGCGCCAACCGCCGGTACGCCCGCTTGATGTCGTCCGGCGAGGCGTCCCGGGGCAGCTCCAGGAGCTCGTAGTAGTCGTCGGCCACGTGCTCAGCCCTCGGTCAGTCGCTTCGACAGGCGCTGGCTCACGACCGCCACTGCGGCCATCGCCTGGGGGTAGTCCATGCGGGCCGGTCCGAGCACGCCGATCGAGCCCGCCGGTTCGCCGTCCACCTGGTACGGGGCCACGATCAGCGCGCACTCGGCGAGCGGCGCCATCCCGGTCTCGGTGCCGATGGCGACCTGGAGGCCACGGTCGATCACGTCACGGAGCAGGGTCACGACCACGTACTGCTGCTCGAGGATGCCGAGCACCTCGCGCACCGTCTCGATGGCATCGAAGGCCCGGGCGATCTTGGAGGTCCCTCCCACGAACACCTGGTCCGGTTCGTCACCCCGCTCGTCGCGCAGCGAGGCGACGGCCAGGTCGCACAAGGCGTCGACCGCCGCATCGCCGGTGGCCGGGATGGCGGGGATCGTCGAGCGGCTGACCCCCGAGAGGTGGGCACCGAGGTGGGCGGTCGCAGCGCCGATGCGCTCGTCACCGACCCCGTCGACGAGGGCCGGACCGCCGTCGGAGAGATCGAGAGCGTGCTTCTCCACCGAACCGTTGGACAGCACCACCACCACGAGGGCCGCCGACTGGGTGAGGCCGACCACCTGCACCGACCGAACCGTGGCGTCGGAGGCGGTGTGCCCCACCACCACGCCGGCGTAGCTGGTGAGATCACCGAGCAGCCGCGACGTGTCGTTGAGCATGTGCTCCAGCTCGAGGTGGGCGTGCTCGAAGAACGTGCGCACCTGCTGGGCGTCGGAGCCGCGCAGCGCGCCCGGGGCGCCGAGGTTGTCGACGAAGAAGCGGTAGCCCTTCTCCGTGGGGATCCGCCCGGCGCTGGTGTGCGGCTGCCGGAGGTACCCCTCCTGCTCGAGGGTGGCCATGTCGTTGCGAACCGTCGCCGACGACACCCGGACACCGGGCGCCTGCACGACGTGCGCGGACCCCACCGGCTGGGCGGTGTC
>JALYWQ010000024.1 GCA_030852625.1 Actinomycetota bacterium | reverse complement strand
GCGTGGGCCAGGCCCTGGGGATCCCGGTAGAGGGCCATGCCGGCCACGAGCACGTTGGCGCCTGCGGCCGCGGCGGCCTCGATGGTGGTGGGCCCGATGCCGCCATCGACCTCGAGGTCGACGTCGTGGCCGCCCTCGAGGATCATGCGGCGCACCTCGGCGATCTTCGGCTCCATCGTGGCGATGTAGGCCTGGCCGCCGAACCCGGGGTTCACGGTCATCACGAGCACGAGGTCGCAGAGGTCGAGCACGTGGGCCACGGCACTCGCCGGTGTGGCCGGGTTCAGGGCCACGCCCGCCTTGGCGCCGAGGTCGCGGATGTGACCGAGCGTGCGGTGGAGGTGCTGGCAGGCCTCGGCGTGGACGATGAGGAGCTCGCAGCCGGCCTCCACGTAGCGGGGGGCCAGCTCGTCGGGGTCGAGCACCATCAGGTGGGCCTCGAAGAGCACCGACGCGTGGGGACGGCAGGCGGCGATCACGTCGGGGCCGAAGGTGAGGTTGGGCACGAAGCGCCCGTCCATCACGTCCCACTGGATCCGGTCGACGCCGGCGGTCTCGAGGGCCGCCACCTCCTGGCCCAGCCGGGCGAAGTCCGCCGGCAGCACCGAGGGTGCGATCTCGATCGGTCGGTCGGAACCCGGCAGGTCACCCATGGGCCCATCCTCGCGCGGTCCGGGCGGCGCCCCGCCCATCGTTCCGGCGGAATCAGGCCGAACGGCCCATGGAGCCTGGGCCGGGCTGGGTCGAAGATCTCCCCATGCTCTTCGACCTCACCCAGCTGGCCGTCGCCGCCGTCATGTCGGTGGCCTGGGTCCGGGTCGCCCGGCAACTGGGCTGACGCCGGACCCGGCAAGATCGGGAGATGATCATCGTCTCCGGATCCCTGAAGGTCGACGTGGCGGAGCGGGACGACTACCTCGCCGGCTGCCGTGAGGTGATCACCGCGGCTCGTGCCGCCGACGGGTGCCTCGACTTCCACATCAGCGCCGACCCCGTCGAGCCCGACCGCATCAACGTCTACGAGCAGTGGGAGACGGTCGAAGCGGTGGAAGCCTTCCGAGGCAGCGGCCCCTCCGACGACCAGGGTCAGCAGATCCACGACGCCGCCGTCTTCCAACACCGGATCGCATCTTCCGAACGACTCTAGGAATCGAACCGGGGCCTACGCTGCGTGAACCGCCGGCGTCGCTCAACTGGCAGAAGCACCGCGTTTAGGGCGCGGAAAGTGTGGGTTCGAATCCCACCGCCGGCACGCTCTCACTAGGGTCCCGCGGCATGGACGTGCGTGACCTGCCGACCCCTTCCTTGCTCGTGGACGTGCATGCGTTCGAGCGGAACGTGGCGACCATGGCGGAGCGGTGGCCGGGGACGACGTTGCGGCCGCACGTCAAGGCCTTCAAGTCGACGGAGCTGGCTCGGCGGCTCACGGTGCAGGGCCACACCACGTTCTGCTGCGCCACGGTGCGGGAGATGGTGGGGATGGCGGCCGCCGGGTTGGGCGAGGACCTGCTGCTGGCCAACGAGAGCCTCGACCTCCGTCGGCTCACCGAGGTCGTCAACGAGGGCAAGGCCCGCATCACCGTGGCCGTCGACTCGGAGGCGACCATCGAGGCCGCCGCCGCCGCCGGGATCCGGGAGGTGCTGCTCGACATCGACGTGGGTCTCCCCCGCTGCGGCTGCGACCCCGCCGACGCCGGTCGCTTGGCCGACCTGGCCCGGAGCAAGGGACTCGTGGTGCGCGGCGTGATGGGTTACGAGGGCCACCTCATGCGGGAGCCCGAGGACACCAAGGCCGACCTCGTGGAGCGATCGATGGCCCTCCTCCTCCAGGCCCAGCAGGACGCCGGTGGTGACGTGGTGTCGGGGGGCGGCACCGGCACGTGGTCGATCAACACGTGGGTGACCGAGCTCCAGGCCGGGTCCTACTGCCTGATGGACACCGAGTACCGGCCCCACGCCACCGAGTTCGAGAACGCGCTGTTCGTCAACACCACGGTGATCTCGGTGTCGCCGAAGGGCTGGGGCGTGCTCGACGCGGGCCTCAAGGCCTTCGGCATGGACCACGGCGATCCCAAGGTGCTGGACGTGGGCGACTGCTGGTTCGTGTCGGACGAGCACATCACCTTCGGCATCGCGGAGGGCGCCAAGGTGCAGGTGGGCGACCGGGTGCGGGTGGTCCCCGCTCACGTCGACCCCACGGTGTCGCAGCACGAGCGCATGCACGTGATCGACGGCGACGAGGTCCTCGACGTGTGGGACGTCGACCTCCGCGGCTGGTGACCGAACAACGTCTGTGTTGGCTGGGATCCGACTACCGGACCTGAGCCAACACAGACGTTGATTGCTAGAGCAGCTCGGCGAGGGCCCGGAACGCCCGGGAGCGGTGGCTGATGGCCAGCTTCTCTTCGGCGGTCATCTCCCCGAAGGTGCGACCGTCGCCGTCGTCGGGCACCACGATCGGGTCGTAGCCGAACCCGTTCGTGCCGCGGGGTCCGTCGGCGATGCGGCCCTCGCACGTGCCGCGCACGACCACCTCCCGCCCGTTGGGCCACACCGCCGCCGCAGCGCACACGTAGCGGCAGGTCCGCTCCGCCGACCCGACGCCGTCGAGCTCGCGGAGGACGCGCGGGATCCAGTCGGACTCCTCGGTCCAGCGGGCCGAGTGGATGCCCGGGCGCCCGCCGAGGTGGTCGACCTCGATGCCCGAGTCGTCACCGAGGGCGAGCTGGCCGGTGGATGCTGCGAGGGCACGCGCCTTCAGCAGCGCGTTCTCCTCGAACGTGGTGCCCGTCTCCTCGACGCCCGGGTCCTCGGCCACCACCTCGAACCGGCCCGCGAGGGCGTCGCGCACCTCCTCGACCTTGTGGGCGTTGCCGGTGGCGAGGAAGGCGGTGGTCACGCCGGACGAGGGGCCGGCGGCTCGCTCACCATCTCGCGCTGCAGCTCGATGATCTGCTGGATGCCGCCCTCGGCGAGGCCGAGCATGGTGTCGAGCTCCGAACGCGAGAACGGTGCACCCTCGGCGGTGCCCTGCACCTCGATGAAGCCGCCCAGCGAGGTCATCACCACGTTCATGTCGACCTCGGCGCGCGAGTCCTCCACGTAGGGCAGGTCGAGCACCGGCACGCCGTTCACGACGCCGACCGAAATGGCGGCGCAGAACGCGGTGAGCGGGTGGGTCGTGATCTGCCCGGTCGCAACCAACCGGGACAGGGCGTCGTGCAGGGCCACGTAGCCACCGCAGATCGACGCCGTGCGGGTGCCGCCGTCGGCCTGGAGCACATCGCAGTCCACGATCACCTGGCGCTCGCCGAGGGCCCGCATGTCGCACACCGCTCGCAGGGCCCGGCCGATGAGCCGCTGGATCTCCTGGGTGCGTCCCGACGGCTTGCCGTCCTTGACCTCGCGCTTCACCCGGTCGGGCGACGAGCCGGGGAGCATCGAGTACTCGGC
>JALYWQ010000005.1 GCA_030852625.1 Actinomycetota bacterium | reverse complement strand
GCGAGGTGGATGGCCCTGGTGGCGGGGTCGCTCGACCGGATCCCGCAGCCGTGGCGCAGCGCGTCGGCGACCGGCCACCACACGTTGGCTTCGCCGTAGGGGACGCAGCGGCCCTCGAGCACCAGCGCGTCGTGGCCCTCGGTTGCGATCGACGCCAGCTCCTCGGCCAGGCGGGACTTCCCGACCCCCGCCTCGCCCAGCACGAGGAGGAGGCTGTTGCGGGCGTTGCGCACCGAGTTCTCGAGGCTGTGCCGGAGCAGCCCGAGCTCGGCCTCCCGCCCGACGAGGGTGGTGCGCCCGCGATCGGGTCGGTAGCCGGGCGGGGCGATGGTGGCCTCGGCTCGCCAGGCCGCCACCGGCGCCTCCTTGCCCTTGGCGTCGATCGGGGGGAGCTCCTCGTAGCGGATCACCCGCCGGGTGCCGGCGTAGGTGGGTGCGCCCACGAGCACCTGGCCCGGCCCCGCCGCGGTCTGGAGGCGGTTGGCGGTGTTCACCACGTCGCCCATCGCCGTGTAGTCGCCGCCCGACCGCAGCGCGCCGACGAGCACCTCGCCGGTGTTCACCCCGACCCGCATGCGCACGCCGACCCCCAGCTCGGCCGACACCCGAGCCAGGGTGGTCTGCATGCGCAGCCCGGCCCGCACGGCTCGTTCGGCATCGTCCTCGTGGGCCAACGGGGCCCCGAAGAGGGCGACGATGGCGTCGCCGATGATCTTGTCGACCCGACCGCCGAAGGTGTCGATGTCGGCGACCAGGTGCTCGAAGCAGCCGTCGATGAGGCGCTTGACCTGCTCGGGATCCCGGGTCTCGCTCAGGGCCGTGTAACCGACCAGATCGGCGAACAGCACGGTGACGATCCGGCGCTCGTCCCCGCGCAGCCGCAGGTCCTGCCCGCATTCGGCGCAGAACCGGGCTCCCGTCGGCGCCTCCGCGCGGCAGCTCGGGCAGCTCACCGAGGCCGAATCTACCCGGACCGGCACAAACCGCCTCCCACCCCCTGTCTCTCGATGTGACACCTCGACGCGTAGGGTTGTGGCCCCATGTCCTGGACCCCTCCCCCCGGCCCGGCATCCAGCCCCCCGTCCGAGCAGCCCAAGGCAGCGGCTCGTGCGATCGACGTCGTCAAGGTCTACGGCTCCGGCGACACCGAGGTGCGGGCCCTCGACGGGGTGTCGGTCAACTTCCAGGCCGGACGCTTCACGGCGATCATGGGCCCCTCCGGCTCGGGGAAGTCGACGCTCATGCACTGCGTGGCGGGCCTCGACTCGGTCACCGCGGGCACGGTGGAGATCGACGGGCTCGACCTCACCACGCTCGATGACCGGGCCCTCACCAAGGTGCGCCGGGAGCAGATCGGCTTCGTCTTCCAGGCCTTCAACCTGATCCCCACCCTCACGGCGATGGAGAACATCACCCTCCCGCTCGACCTGGCCGGCCGCAAGGCCGACCAGGCGTGGGTCAAGCACGTCGTCCGCACCGTCAACCTCGACGACCGCCTCACCCACCGGCCCTCGGAGCTCTCCGGTGGCCAGCAGCAGCGGGTGGCGGTGGCCCGGGCCCTGGCCGGACGGCCCAAGATCATCTTCGCCGACGAACCCACCGGCAACCTCGACAGCAAGGCGGGCAGCGAGATCCTGCGGTTCATGCGCCAAGCGGTGACGGACCTCGAACAGACCATCGTGATGGTCACGCACGACCCCGTGGCGGCGTCCTACGCCAACCGGGTCCTCTTCCTGGCTGACGGCCACATCGTCAGCCAGCTGTTCGAGCCGAGCTCAGCGCAGATCATCGACCGCATGAAATCGCTAGGGAACCTGTAGTGGCTGGGCCCCGGTTGCGGGGCGGATGGCGAGGCGGGCAGCCGTGCGCCGAGTGACGTTGCGCTCCCTCTGGGAGCACAAGCGCCGGTTGGTGTCCACCGTCGTGTCGATCGTGCTCGGCGTGTCGTTCATGACCGGCACCTTCATCCTGTCGACCACCCTCGACCAGGCCTACGACGACCTGTTCGCCAGCGCCCTCGAGGACGTCGACGCCGTGGTGCGCGGCCCCCTCCTCTTCACCGACCAGTTCGGGGTCAACCACTACGAGCAGGTCGACCGCGAGCTCGTCGACCAGGTGGCCGACGTGCCGGGCGTGGCCGCGGCAGCGCCTCGAGCGGCGGTGCTCGGCGCCGGCGCCACCAACCGAGTGCTCACCGACGACGGGTCGATCCTCGGCGGTTCCTCCGGCCCGCCCACGAACATCGAGAACTGGATCGAGGTCGACGAGCTCAACCCCTACGACCTCGAGGACGGCCGGGCGCCGCGAGCCGACGACGAGGTGGTGCTCAACGTCGGCGCCGCCAAGGCCGGGGAGTTCGAGGTGGGCGACACCGTCACCATCGTGGGCGCTCCCGGCCCGAAGGACTACGAGCTGGTGGGGGTCTCCCGTTTCGGTACCGCCGAGAGCGCGGCGGGCGCCGTGACCGCGAGCATCACACTCCCGGAGGCCCAGCGCCTGGCCGCGTTCGCGGAGCGCGACGTCGTGCAACGGATCTACGTGGCCGCCGACGACCGCACCCCCGACCAGCTGGTGGCGGACCTGACCGAGGCACTGGCTGGTGTCGAGGTCGTCACCGGCGAGCAGGCGGTGCAGGAACTGTCGGCCAACCGCACGAGCGGCTTCGGCTTCCTCAAGACGGCACTGAACGTGTTCGGGGCCGTGGCCCTCTTCGTCGGCGCCTTCGTGATCTCGAACACCTTCTCGATCCTCGTGGCCCAACGGACGCGGGAGCTGGCCCTCCTCCGCACCCTCGGGGCCAGCCGGGAACAGGTGCTCGGATCGGTCCTCCTCGAGGCCGCCGTCGTCGGCAGCGTGGGTTCGGTGCTCGGGCTCGGCGGCGGCGTGCTGCTCGCCAAGGGCATCGGGAGCGCGCTCGGTGCGGTCGGTGGCAGCCTCCCGACCTCGTCACTGGTGGTCCGGCCGGTCACCTTCGTGCTGTCGATCGCCACCGGGGTGACGATCACGGTGGTGGCCGCCATCATCCCGGCCTTCCGCGCCACTCGCGTCCGCCCGCTCGCCGCTCTGCGCGACGTCGCCATCGACCGGTCGAACGTCTCCCGCTTCCGCATCGGCGCGGGTGGCGTGATGGTGGTGGTCGGTGCCTGGTTCCTCGGTGAGGCCTGGCGGAGCGACGGCCACAGTCGCGCCCTCCCGACGGTGGGCATCGGCTGCTTCCTGATGTTGGCCGGGGCCCTCGTGGTCGGCCCCGTCCTCGCCGGTCGCACGGTGCGCCTGTTCGGGCGGCCGCTGCCCCGGTTCAAGGGCGTCACCGGGCGGATCGCCACCGAGAACGCGGCTCGGAGCCCCAAGCGGACCTCGGCCACCGCATCGGCCGTGGTCATCGGCGTGGCGCTCGTGACGTTCGTGACGGTGTTCGCCCGGTCCGCCGACGCGTCGGTCGACTACGAGGTCCGCCGAGTGTTCGCAGGTGACTTCCTCGTGAAGGCCGAGGGCAGCGGGCTCATCCCGATCGGCATGCCCCTGGAGGTCGCGGAGACCGTGGCCGAGGTCCCCGGGGTGCAACAGGTGATCGCCGGCGGCCTGGCCCCCGCCGAGCTCGTGTACCCGAACGGCGAGAAGGCGTCCCACTTCGTCACCGGGTTCGACGAACGTGGCTTCGGCTCGATCATCGAGCCCAACCTCGTGAAAGGCGAGGTGGAGGACTTCGACGACGCCGGCATCCTCATCGACCGCCAGGTGGCCGACGACCACGACATCGAGCTCGGCGACCGCATCGTCGTCCGCAACACCGACGGCACCATCGAACAGGTGGTGCAGGGCATCATCGACGACCGCAACGTGCTCGGATTCGCGGCGATCACCCGCACCACGTTCCAGGAGGCCAACCCGGGCGCGCTGGACACCAACGTGGGCGCCATCATCGACCCCGGCGCCGACCTGGCGGCGGTGATGGAGGACGTCGAGGCCGCCGTGGCCCGCTTCCCCGACCTCGAGGTGCTCGACCAGGAGGGCGTGGTCGGCGACTTCAAGACCCAGATCACCGGGTTCATCACGATCATGTACGGCCTCCTGATGCTGTCGATCGTGATCGCGCTGATCGGCGTGGCCAACACGCTGTCGCTCTCCATCAGCGAACGGGTGCGGGAGCTGGGCCTCCTGCGAGCCGTCGGCATGGACGCCACCGACCTGCGGTCGGCGATCCGCTGGGAGGCCTGGCTCATCTGCCTGTTGGGCACCCTGGTCGGCGTGTCGGTCGGCCTCGTGGTCGGCGTGGCCCTCACCAAGGCCTTGAAGGCCATCGGCCTGACGACCTTCGCGGTGCCGTTCCTCGGCATCGTGGTGATCATCGCCCTCTCCGCGGTGCTCGGCACCCTCGCCTCGGTGCGCCCGGCCCGGCGGGCTGCTCGGCTGCCGATCCTGGCGGCAATCGCCACCGAGTAAGCCGGGAGGGGCGCGTAGGGTGGCCGGCATGACCGCCGCACCCCCCGCCTCCGCCGTCGCCGCCAGCGCCGTCGACGCCGTCAAGATCTACGGGTCTGGTGAGACCGAAGTCCGGGCCCTCGACGGCGTCACCGTCGACTTCGCCACCGGCCGGTTCACCGCCATCATGGGCCCCTCCGGCTCCGGGAAGTCGACGCTGATGCACTGCGTCGCCGGGCTCGACACCCTCACCTCGGGCCAGGTGTTCATCGCCGGCACCGACCTCACCTCGCTCAGCGACAAGGAGCTCACCAAGGTCCGCCGCGACCAGGTGGGCTTCGTGTTCCAGAGCTTCAACCTCATCCCCACGCTCAACGCCATCGAGAACATCACCCTGCCGATGGACCTCGGGAGCCGCACGCCGGAGAAGAGCTGGCTCGACACCGTGGTGGGCACCGTTCGCCTCGGCGACCGACTCAAGCACCGGCCGAGCGAGCTGTCCGGCGGTCAGCAGCAACGGGTGGCCGTGGCGCGCGCCCTGGCCTCACAACCGCGGATCATCTTCGCCGACGAGCCCACCGGCAACCTCGACTCCCGGTCCGGCGCCGAGATCCTCGCCTTCATCCGCGCCGCGGTGAGCGACATGGGCCAGACCGTCGTGATGGTCACCCATGACCCGGTCGCCGCCGCCTATGCCGACAAGGTGCTGTTCCTCGCCGACGGGAAGATCGTCGACGACATGGACGACCCCACCGCCGAGAAGGTCATCGACCGCATGAAGGGCCTCGGCAGCTGATGCTCCGACTCACCCGCCGCTCCTTGTGGGAGCACAAGCGACGACTCGTGTCCACGGTGATCGCCATCGTGCTGGGCGTGGCGTTCGTCTCGGGCACCTT
>JALYWQ010000003.1 GCA_030852625.1 Actinomycetota bacterium | reverse complement strand
GGCCTTGCTCACCCACCGCCAGAGGACGCTGGGGTCGGGCTCGGCGTACGGGTCGTCGGCGTCGGCGCTGGGATCGGGCATGGGATGGCTCCTACGAACGGGCGCCAGGAAGGCGCGCCGGAAGGGTCAGGCGAGGGGTGAGGCAGAGCGCCAGTGCGCCCAAGGTGAAGGAGAGGTAGAGGAGGCCGACGCGATCGCCCCACACGTCGGCCACCGATCGGGTCCCACCGGGGTCGGGTGCAATCGACGGGGGCTGGCCGGTGACAGGGCTCGAGGGGCCACCGAGGTCCGGGAACGCGCCGCTCCCCTCGTCGAAGCCGATCCCGTCGCTGGATCCGCCGCCGTCGGGCGGGCTGGTGTCGTCGTCGAAGGTGTCGGCGAAGCCCCGCACGCCGGTCGACCCGACCTGGAGGCGCACCCCGTAGGCGCCGTTCACGTCGATGTCGCCAAGGGGGCCCGGCAGCGGCGGGAGCCCGGCGAGCGGCGTGGTGAACTCGATCAGCAGGCCTTGGGCCTGGGCGTACGGGACGCCGTCGTCCTCGCCCTGGTCCACCTCGAGGCTGCGGATCGTGAAGCCCATCCCCTGCAACGCGTCGGAGGCCGCGGAGGCCAGGGTCTGGAGGACGGGCCCGCTGGAGCCGTTGGGATCGGCGATGACCAGGCCCCGCTCGGTGAGCTGCGCGGGGGTGCCGGCGACCGTCACGCCACCCACCTCGAGGTCGGAGCTGACCTCGGGCTCGTCGTCGCCGGCGGCGGTGAGCAGTGACGACCGCGAGGTGATGGAGCCGATGCGGACGAGACCGCCCAGGAGGCGGAGGCCGGTGACCTTGGCCTCGGCCCGCACGGCGAGCCGGCCGCCCACGATGCGCTGATCGGTGCGGGCCGTGAGCCCCTCGACGGCGAGCAGCGATCCGTCGAGGGGGTCGAGGCCGAGGAGCTGGAGGAGCGGCGCCAACGAACCGAGCACCGGAACGCCGAGGAGCTGGAGGTCGGCGACCTGGGCTCGGGTGGTGGTGCTGTCATCGGCGGCGTGGGCGATGGCACCGACCGCCCGGAGCGACACCGGGTCGGTGTCGGCGCCGAGCGTCAGCCGGCCGTCGGTGGATGCGTCGGGCACCAGCTCGTCGACGAACACGGCGAGGGGGTACCGGTACTGCCCGCAGGCGTCGAGGATCGGGCCGAACAGCGCCGCACCTTCGGGCGGGATCTGCGGGCCGAGGAAGGTGCCGCACAGGAGCGATGGCCCGCTGATCACCCCGTTGCCGGGGAAGAAGATCGATGCCCGGCCCTCCTGGTTCGAGCTCTCGAAGGTGCCCCGTCCCTCGACCACGGCGAGGTCGAGCAGGTTGGGCACCGGCACCAGTGCCGGGGTGAGCACGGCGACGTCGAGGGCCGACGCCGACGCCGCCCCGGCGAAGGTCTCCGGCCGCGTGCCTTCGGCGTCGTCCTGGGCTCGGGCCGGCGGCAGCACGAGGAACGCCGCCAGGGCGACGAGCGAGCCGGCCACGAGGGCGCGCCGCACCCGGTGGAGGTGGCGACGTCGACCCGGCGTCGCCCGCCCCCGAGAAGCCACGCGTGCGTCCCCCTGGTTCACCACGGCGTCGCGGACGTTACCGCATCTGACACTCGTGTCAGCAGGCTCCAGGGGTCCGGTAGGGTGCGCCGCCATGGCGACTGATGCAGACCTCGCAGAGGAGATGTTGAGCACCGTGCGGACCTGGGTCCGCAAGGAGGTGATCCCCAACGCGTCGAGGTTCGAGCACGCCGACGAGTACCCCGCCGAGTGGGTCGACCAGCTGAAGGCCTTCGGCCTGTTCGGGGCCCGCATCCCGGAGGAGCACGGCGGCCTCGGGCTCGACACCCTCACCTACGCCCGCCTCATGGAAGAGCTGGCCTACGGGTGGATGTCGCTGGCGGGCGTGCTCAACACCCACACCATCGCGGCCACCCTCGTCTACAAGTTCGGCACCCCCGAGATGCAGGCCCGGATCCTGCCGGACATGGCCACGGGTGAGCGCCGGGCCGCCTTCTCCCTGAGCGAGCCCGACGCCGGGTCGGACACCCAGGCCATCCGCTGCAAGGCGGTCCCCGACGGCGACGAGTACGTGATCAACGGCACCAAGATGTGGGTGACCAACGGCATGCGGGCCGGCATCGTCGCCCTGGCCGCCAAGACCCCCGAGGGCATCACCTGCTTCATCGTGGAGAAGGAGCCGGGCTCCGACTTCGGCGGCATCAAGGTCAGCAAGACCATCGACAAGCTCGGCTACAAGGGTCTCGAGACGGTCGAGATGTCCTACGTCGACCACAAGGTCTCCAAGGACGCCGTGCTCGGCGGCGAGGCCGGCCTCGGCAAGGGCCTGCACTACATCCTCGGTTCGCTCGAGCTCGGTCGCATCAACATCGCGGCGCGCGCCCTCGGCGTGGCCCGGGCCGCCCTCGACGCGTCGATGAAGTACGCCCAGGAGCGGGAGACGTTCGGCGTGCCGATCGCCAAGCACCAGGCCATCCAGTTCAAGCTGGCCGACATGGCCACCAAGGTGGAGGCGTCCCGCCTGCTCGTGAAGAGCGCGGCCGACAAGTTCGAAGCCGGCGAGCGGGCCGACGTCGAAGCCGGCATGGCCAAGCTGTTCTGCTCCGAGACCGCGCTCGAGGTGGCCACCGAGGCCATGCGCATCCACGGCGGCAACGGCTACACGAAGGAGTACCCGGTGGAGCGCTACTTCCGGGACGCCCCGCTCATGATCATCGGCGAGGGCACCAACGAGATCCAGCGCATCGTGATCGCCCGGGGCCTGCTGGCCCGTTGGAACGAGCAGAACGGCTGACGCCATGCAGTTCTCGGTGAACTACCCGATCGTCCAGCACCCGGTGCCGGCGGAGCTGTTCACCGGGGCTGCGCTCATGGAGTTCGCCCGCACCGCGGAGCGGGTGGGGTTCGACGGCATCGGCGTCACCGAGCACCCGGCCCCGTCGCACAAGTGGCTGATGAACGGCGGCCACGACGCCTTCGACCCGTTCGTGGCGCTGTCGTTCGTGGCCGCGGCCACCGAACGGGTGCGGCTCATCCCCAACATCGTGGTGCTGCCGTACCGGAACCCGCTCCTCGCGGCCAAGACCATCGCATCGCTCGACGTGCTCTCCGACCACCGGTTCATCCTCGCCACCGCCACCGGCTACCTGCGGAGCGAGTACCGCGCCCTCGGCGTGGAGTTCGACGAGCGCAACGACCGCTTCGACGAGGCCATCGAGGTGCTGCGCGGCGTGTGGGCCGACGACGAGTTCTCCTTCGAGGGAGCCCACTTCACCGCAGCAGGGGTCACGGCCAACCCCAAGCCGGTCGGGCCCATCCCCATCTGGATCGGCGGCAACAGCAAGCTGGCTCGCCGCCGGGTGGCCGCGGTGGGCGACGGGTGGGCACCCTTCTTCGCACCGGCGGTGGTGTCGAGCACCGCCAAGACCCCGCCCCTCGAGACCCTCGAGCAGCTGTCGGCCATGCTCGACGAGCTGTGGCGGTTCTGCGACGACGCCGGCCGCGACCGGTCGACCATCGACGTGCAGTTCAGCTACCTCACCCGGGGCTCCCCTGGCACGCCCGACTTCGACGTCGACGGCCACCTCGCCGACCTCGAGGAGCTGGCCCGCCTCGGCGTCACCTGGGCCCACGTCAGCGTCCCCGGCGACTCCCTCACTGCCGCCCTCGAGGGCCTCGAGGCCTACGGCGAGCAGATCATCGACGCGACGAGGTAGCTACCTGGGTTCCTTGGGCAGGCCGAGGACGCGCTCGCCCATGATGTTGCGCTGGATCTGGGAGCTGCCGCCCCAGATCGTCTCGCTGCGGCTGAACAGGTAGGCCGACAGCATCGGGCTCGTGCGGTACTGCACCTTGCCGAGCTTGTCGGCCTTGTGGCCCACGGCCGGCCACTTGCCCGACGGCGGTCCGACGTGGGCCAGCATCGACTCGGCGCCGTAGATGTCGAGGGCCAGCGTCATCGCCCGCTGGTGCATCTCCGACCACCACAGCTTGTTGCCGGCACCGAGGGCGCTGACGCTCGGGTCCTTCTTGCCGCTGATGGCGGTGGTGAGCGACCGCAGCCCGTTGATCCGGATGATCTGGATGCGGGTGTGGAAGTCGGCCAGGCCCTGACGGATGAGCGGGTCCTGGTTGCGGCCGTTGGCCTGCGCAGCGGCGACCATCAGGTTGAACTCGTCCTGGAACCGCTTGTAGCCGGTGGTGGCGTTCATGCCCCGCTCGAAGCCGAGCGTGGTGTTGGTGACGGCCCACCCGTTGTTGACGCCGCCGACGACGTTGTCGGCCGGGCACCGGGCCTCGGAGAAGAACACCTCGGCGAACTCCTCGGAGCCGTCGGGCTGGATGATCGACCGCACCTCCACGCCGGGCTGGCGCATGGGCACGAGCAGGTAGGAGATGCCCTTGTGCTTCGGCGCGTCGGGATCGGTGCGGGCCAGCAGGAAGATGTAGTCGGCGATCTGGGCCTGCGACGTCCACACCTTCTGGCCGTTGATCACCCACTCGTTGCCGTCGAGCACCGCGGTGGTCTTCAGCGACGCCAGGTCGGAGCCCGAGTCGGGCTCGCTGAACCCCTGGCACCAGCGCACCTGGCCCCGCATGATCTTGGGCAGGAACTCCGCCTTCTGCTCCTCCGTTCCCCACTGGAGGATCGTCGGCCCGACGAGCGTGTCGCCGAAGAAGTCGGCCCGCAGCGGGGCCTTGGCCTTGCCGAACTCCTCGGCCAGCACCACGCCCTGCATGAGGCTGAGGCCCTTGCCGCCGTACTCCGTCGGCCACGTGGCGCAGATCCACCCGCCCTCGTAGAGCTTCGGGGTCCATGCCTCGACGAAGACCTTGCGCTCCTCCGGGGTCATCTCGAAGTCGGGCTCGAACCACCCGTCGGGCAGGTTCTCCTCGAGCCAGGTGCGGATCTCCTTGCGGAACTCCTCGGCCTCCGGCGGGTAGCTGAGGTCCATGCCGCTGCGGGTGGTCATGTCCGCCATTCCAGCCGCCGGGGTCAGGCCCGGTCCAACGAGCGGCCGTGGGCCGCGAAGCGCTCCTCCAACCCCTGCCGATCCTCGGCTGTGAACGGCTCGTACGGGCCCCTCGGGTCGGGCCGCCACCACACCGGGTCCGGGGTGGCCCAGCGCTCGGCCCGCAGCGGCTGCTTGTCGATCTTGTTGGTGGCGGTGACGGGCAGGGTGGTGACCCGGACGTACCGGGGCCACCACGTCGAGGCCAGGTCGCCCTGGGCCGCCAGGTGGTGGCGGAACGCATCCGGCTCGAACACCGCCCCTGGGCGCAGCTCGATGGCGGCCATCACCTGGTCGTCCGCCGTCCGCTCGTCGGGCACCGGGTAGACGGCGGCGCCGTGCACGTCGGGATGCCGGGTGAGGATGCGCTCGACGGGCGCGGGGGCGAAGTTCTCGCCGTCGACCCGCAGCCACTCCCCTGCCCGACCCGCGAAGTAGAAGAGGCCATCGTCGGCCCGGTAGCCGAGGTCGCCGGTCCAGTACCACCCGTTGCGGGTGCGCTCGGCCTCCGCTTCCGGGTTCCGGTAGTAACCCTCGAACCGGTCGACCACGTTGCGGCCGACGATCTCGCCGATGGCCTCCTCGGCGTTCAGCAGGCGGCCGGCCTCGTCGAACCGGGCCCGGGGTCGTTCGTCACCGGTTGCCGGGTCGACCACCGCGGCATCGATGCCGTCCTGTGGCACCCCGAGAGCGTCCTTGGGCATGCCCGGCACCGGCACCATGATCACGGCGTTCTCGCTCGAGCCGTACCCGGCCACGCAGTGGATGCCGAACCGCTGGCGGAAAGCACGGATGTCCGTGGGCGACGACTCCGGCGCCAGGGCGAAGGCCACGCGGTGGTCGCGGTCCTCCGGTGTCTCGGGCGTGGCGAGCACGTAGGCCAGCACCCGTCCGACGGTGCTGA
>JALYWQ010000147.1 GCA_030852625.1 Actinomycetota bacterium | reverse complement strand
GCCCGAGTGGCTCGACCAGACCCTCCTCTACCTCGTCGACCCGAAGAACGAGTTCGTGACGGGCACGATCATCAAGGTCGACGACGGCCAAGGCGGCCGCTGAGGTGAGCGCTGATGAGCCGCCCTTTGTCCTGGTCGATCGGCCTCGACCGCACGTGGCGGTGGTGACGATGTACCGACCGGCCCGGCTCAACGCCATGTCGATCGACCTCGTCACCGAGCTCCACGGCGCCCTCACCGCGATCGGTGACGACAACGACACGTGGGTGGTCGTCCTCACGGGGTCAGGGCGCTCGTTCTCGTCGGGGCTCGACCTCAAGGACTACGGGATCGTGCCCAACATCGACGGCCTCCAGGTCGGGCGCATCGCCCAGAAGGCCATGCGCCACTACTCCCGGCTCGTGCCCACCATGCGGCGCATGCCCCAGCCGGTGATCGCAGCGATCAACGGCCCGGCCTATGGCGGTGGGATGTGCCTGGCCCTCGGCGCCGACCTTCGCTTCGCGGGCCGGAGCGCCACCTTCAACAGCACCGGGATCGTGAACGGCCTCACCTCCACCGAGCTCGGCGCCAGCTGGCTCCTCCCCCGGCTCGTCGGCGTGGCCCGTTCCAACGACATCCTCCTCACCGGCCGGGTGGTCGACGCCGGCGAGGCCCTCGGCATGGGCCTGGTGTCCCGGGTGGTGGACGACGACGACCTGCTGCCGTCGTGCCTCGAGGTGGCCGAGCGGATGACGGCCTACTCGCCCTACGGCCTGGCCATGACGAAGGACGTCATCTGGGCCAACCTCGAGGTGGCCAGCCTGGAGGCGGCCATCGAGCTCGAGGACCGCAACCAGCTGATGCTGGGGTTCACCGAGAACCTGCCGACGGCGATCCGCGCCTTCGACGCGGGCACCGAACCGGCCTACACCGACGAACCCCGCCGGGGGATGTTCCCGGACGGATGACCGACCGGCGGGTGGCGACCCGTCAGCGAGGGAGGCCGAGGCCTCGTTGGGCGATGATGTTGCGCTGGACCTCGCTGGTGCCCGCGTAGATCGTCGTGCCGAGCGAGAAGCGCAGCGTGTGCTCGATCTTGCCGTTCACCGGGGCGGACGGCTCGAAGTAGCTGCGGAGGGCATCGGGGCCGATCAGCTCCACGATGTCCTGCACCCCGCGGGAGAAGGCCTCGGAGCTGAACAGCTTGGCCATGGGGCCCTCGGCCTCGGGGACCATGCCCTCGTGGTTCATCCAGTTGGCCCGCCGCTCGAGGAGGATGGCCACCTCGGTGTCGGCCGCGAAGCGGGCGATCCGGGCCCGCACGTCGGGGTCGTCCTTCCGGGGCCGGCCCTCGTGGTCCACGGCGTCCTCGGCCCACCGCTCCACGTCGTGGAGCAGGCGCCGCATCCGGTGGCCGTAGCCGCCGGAGTGCTCGTCCTGGAGGGCGACGGTCATCACCCGCCAGCCGCCGTCGACGTCGCCGATGCGCAGGGTGTCGGGCACCCGGACGTCGTTGTAGAAGGTGATGTTCGTGCGCTCGCCCGAGAGCGTGTACACGGGCTGCACCTCCACGCCGGGTTGGTCGAGCGGCACCAGGAACATGGTGAGGCCCTTGTGCTTGGCCACGTCGGGGTTGGTGCGGGTGACGAGGAAGGCGTAGTCGGCCACGTGGGCGTTGGTGGTGAACATCTTCTGACCGTTGATGATCCACTCGTCGCCGTCGCGCATGGCCTTGGTCTGCGCCGCGGCCACGTCGGACCCCGACTCGGGCTCGGTGAAGCCGAGCACGATCACGATCTCGCCCTTCAGGGCCTTGGGGAGGATCTCGGCCTTCTGCTCCGGGGTGCCCACCCGCCGGATGGTGTTGGCGATCATCAGGGTGACGCTGGTGGCGTAGGTGGGGGCGTCGAAGAAGCCGTACTCCTCGCGGATCGGTGAGAGGACCCGCGGGTCGCGCCCGTGGCCACCGTCCTCCTTCGACCACGCCGCGCCGAGCCAGCGGTGCTCCACCACGGCCTTGCTGAACTCGGGATCGTGGGAGGTGCCGCTGCGGTAGAGCTGCTCCTCCCGCTCCGGGGTCATGAACCCCTCGAGGAAGGCCCGCAGCTCGGCCCGGACCTCCTCGGCCTCCTCACCCAACCGGAAGTCCATCAGCCGGCCCTGCCGTAGCGCTTGTCGGCCACCCGGCGGAAGGCCACGTCGGCCTCGCCGAACACGGTGGCCCAGGCCCGGGCCCGCCGGTAGTAGAGCTGCACGTCGTACTCCATCATGAAGCCGTAGCCGCCGTGGAAGTGGAGGCTGCGGTAGGTGGCGTCGCGAGCGGCCTCGTAGGCGAAGCCGAACGCCATGGCGGCCAGCTCGCCGAAGCGCGCCGGCTCGGCGTCGTCGGCCCAGGCTGCCTCGTAGGCGAGCAGGCGGGCGCCGTCGAGGGCGGCGGCAGAGTCGGCCAGCGGGTGCGACACGCCCTGGAAGGTGCCGATCGGCACGCCCCAGGCGATGCGCTCCTTGGCGTAGTCGGCGCCGAGCTCGAGGCCGACGGACCCG
>JALYWQ010000145.1 GCA_030852625.1 Actinomycetota bacterium | reverse complement strand
GGAGGACGACGGCATGGGTCCACTGTCCATCAAACGCTCGTTTGGCGTCAAGGATCGGGCCCGGCGGAGGCGCGTGCCAGACTGCGCGGATGGCGGCGCGACGTCCCAACGTCCTGTTCGTGGTGTCCGACCAGGAGCGCGAGCGGTCCTGGCTGCCGCCCACGGTCCGCCTGCCCTGGCGCGAGCGCCTCATGGCCGAGGGCGTCGAGCTGGCCAACCACTGGACCCACTCGGCGCCGTGCTCCCCGTCGCGGGCCACGATGATGACCGGCCGATACCTGCCCGGTCACGAGGTCTACGACAACACCGTCTTCAAGTGGCACAAGAGCCTCGACCCGACGATCCCCACCGTCGGCTCGGTGATGGCCGACGGCGGCTACCGCTCGAGCTACATCGGCAAGTGGCACCTCACCGGCGGCCCCAAGCCGCCGATGGACCTCTACGGCTACGCCGACTGGGACGGCAACGACCAGCACTTCATGGGTTGGGCCGGCACCGGCGTGCACTACGACCCGGTGATCGCCGACTCGGCGGCTCGCTGGCTCGACGCCAACGGCGGGCAGGCCGAGCCGTGGTTCCTCACCGTCGCCCTCGTGAACCCGCACGACGTGATGTGGTTCCCGATGGACCAGCCCGACTACCAGGCCACCCACCCCGACGAGCTGGCCGCCAGCGAGGCGCTGCTCTCGCAGTCGAAGTGGAAGGACGGCGAGGTCGTCCCCGCCTACCGCGACCACTACGACGAGGTGGTCGACGAGCTCCCTGCCAACTTCGACGACGACCTGCTCACCAAGCCGGCCTGCCACCGGCAGTGGCGCTGGGACCAGCAGCACTGGCTGGCCGGCTACATCGATCCGGCCGACAAGGGGTCGTGGCTACGGCAGCTCGACTACTACGTGAAGCTCCACCAGCTGGCCGACGAGTCGCTCGGCACGGTGCTGTCGGCCCTCGAGCGGTCGGGCGCGTGGGACGACACCATCGTGGTGTTCACGTCCGACCACGGCGACATGTGCGGGTCGCACGGGCTGCGGTCGAAGGGCCCGTTCATCTACGACGAGATCATGCGGGTGCCCTGCTACGTGAAGCCGGCTGCCGGCACCGCCGCCCTGGCCGGGGGGCGGAGCGAGTCGCTCTCGTCGCACGTCGACCTGGCCCGCACGATCTGCTCGCTGGCCGGTGTCGACGCCGATCCCAGCTTCCAGGGCGTCGACCTCGCACCCCTCGTCGCCGACCCCGATGCGTCGGTGCGGGACCACGTGCTGTTCGCCCACGCCACCGCTCACACGTCGAACATCCGGGCCACCCGGTGGGCCATCCGCGGCGTGTTCGACGGTCGCCACAAGTACGCCCGCTACTACGGCGTCGGCGGCGGCCTCCCCAACGACGACTTCACCGGCGTGCCGACGCCCATGCTCTACGGCCCCGACGCCGCGTTCGAGGACCAGGAGCACGAGTGGTACGACCACCAGGAGGATCCGCACGAGCTGGTCAACCTGGCCATGGACCACGGCCGCAAGGCCGAGCTGCGCACCCGGTTCGAGGACCTGCGCGATCTCGAGTCCAAGGAGCTCCTGGTCGCCAACTAAGGTCAACCCTCCCTGGTGGCGTGGCCGAGTGGCTTAGGCAAGGGCCTGCAAAGCCCTGTACGCGGGTTCGATTCCCGCCGCCACCTCCAGATCTCTGACCTGCTGCAACGCAGGTCAGAGTCGTTTTCGGCTCGTTTCTCGCCGGCTACCGCGTCGGGTCCGTGAGCCCGACCACCCTTGCGGCGAGGAAGCGGTAGAGGGGATCGCCGGTGCGGGCGGCCTCGACCAGCGCCACGTTGGCGAGCTTGATCATGTGGGGATCGCGGGCGACGACTGCCCGTGCCGCGATGGCCTCGCCGGCCGGGAGGGGGTGTCGGCGGAGCTCGTCGAGGTGATCCCCGTCGAGCAGCCGAGGGGCGCCGACGGCGGCGTAGGCGATCGCCATCACCGGCACCGTGGCGGCGGCCAGACGCCGAGCCGTGTCCTCATCGACGACGTTCGCCACGGCGCGTACCGCTCGAGCACCGGTGACGAGGTGGAGGGTGAGGAAGTCGTCGGCGGTGGCGTGGGCTGCGAGGGCGAAGGCGCTGACGTCGTCGAGGGTGGCGTCATCGAGGAGGACGCCGCCCAACGCGGCGGTGAGCTCCGGGCGACGACTGATGCCGTCGAGGTCGAAGGTCCGCTTCCACGTGCCGACGGGGTGGGACGAGAGTGCCGCGGCAACATCAGCGAGCCGTCGGGTGCCGTCACCCGTCGGTCCGGTCACGTAGCGCTCGGCTCGACGCTCCCAGTCGAGGAGGGCGGCCGCGACCTGTCCTTCGTGACCGACGTCGAGGCCGTAGGCCAGCCGGATGACGGGGTGGAACAGGGCGGTGCCGACGGCGTCGACCAGGTCGGGGACCCGACGACGCACCGTGGCGTCGATGCCGAGGTCGTGCACCTCCTCGAGGCGGACCTGGAGCAGGTCCCAGTCCTCTCGCCGCTCGGCCTCGCCACCATGGGCGTGGGCGTCGAAGACGGCCTGCAGGCGCGAGGGCGGCGCACCGAGCTGCTCGAGCGCCACGAGGGCCATGGCCAGGTGGCTGCTGTAGATCCGGTGGAAGCTCGGGGAGAAGTCGAGCTCCTCGTCGAGCAGGCGATAGAGCGTCTCAGAACCGGTCCGGGTGGGGGTGGAGGTGACCATGAGGCGACCGTACGACTTCAAGTGAACTCGAGGTCAAGGGTCGATCGCAGGTCACCCGAGGGCGGCTCGCACCGGGGCGTATTCG
>JALYWQ010000444.1 GCA_030852625.1 Actinomycetota bacterium | reverse complement strand
GCGCCGCGGCGCGACCCCCGCGTGGTGGTGCGGCGTGGGCGCGTCGCCCGACCCCAGCGGCGGCTGGTGTTCGCTCTGCTCGCCCTGCTCGTCGGGTTCACGGTGATCGGTGGCCGGCTGGTGCAGGTGCAGGTGCTCGGAGGTGATCGCTACGCGGCCTTCGGTGCGTCGCAGCGCTTCTCCGACATCGTCCTCCCCGCCGACCGGGGGTCGATCTTCGACCGCAACGGGAACGACCTCGCCGTGACCATCCCGCAGCGCACGGTGTGGGCCGACCCCGAGCTGGTGGTCGATCCGGCCGCCACCGCAGCCCGCCTCGGCCAGCTCCTCGAGCTGGATCCCGCCGCGGTCGACAAGGTCACGCTCCGCCTGGCCGGCGACTCCCGCTTCGCCTACGTGGCCCGTCGCGTCAGCGACGACCTGGCCGAGGCGGTCGAGGCCGAGGAGCTGCCCGGGATCTTCCTCCTCGACGAGCCCACGCGGTTCGCCCCGTCGGGCGACCTGGCCCGATCGGTGCTCGGCACGGTGGGCGACGACAACGAAGGCCTGTCCGGCCTCGAGCTGAAGTTCGACGAGGCGCTGACGGGCGAGCCGGGCAAGCAGCTCATCGAGAAGGACCCCGACGGACGCACCCTGCCCGGCGGCCGCAAGGAACTGGAGCCGGCCCAGCGGGGCGACGACCTCGTCCTCACGATCGACCGGGCCATGCAGTTCGAGACGGAGCGGGCCCTCGCCGCGCAGATCGCCGCCAAGCAGGCCGACGGTGGCATGGCCATCGTCACCCGGCCCGACACCGGCGAGATCCTCGCGCTGGCCAACCTCCGCCGGGACGAGGAGACCGGCGAGGTGGTGTCGACGTCGAGCAACAACGCCGTCGTGGCGTCGTTCGAGCCGGGCTCGGTGAACAAGGTGATCACGGTGGCCGCCGCCCTCGAGGAGGGGCTGGTCTCGCCATCCACCCAGCTCGTCGTCCCCGACCGCCTGCAGGTGGGGGACCACGAGTTCAGCGACCACGACCCGCACCCCACCGAGTCCTACTCCGTCACGCGGATCCTGAGTGAGTCGTCCAACATCGGCACCATCAAGCTGGCGCAGCAGCTCGGCAAGGACCGGTTCGACCAGTACCTGCGCCGCTTCGGCTTCGGCGAGAAGACGGCGCTCGGGTTCCCCGGCGAAGCGGCCGGCATCCTGCTCCCGCGCAACGAGTACAACAGCACGTCGCTCGGCTCGATCCCGATCGGCCAGGGCATCGCGGTGACCGCCCTCCAGATGCTGGCGGCGTACAACGCCATCGCCAACGACGGCGTGTACGTGGCGCCGAAGCTCGTGCTCGAGACCGTCGATGCCGACGGCAACCGACACCCCACCGAGGCCGCCGAGGGTCGGCGCGTCGTCTCGGCCGACACCGCCACCAAGATGCGGGCCATGCTCGCCAACGTGGTGTCCGCGGGCACGGGCAGCCGTGGTGGGATCACCGGCTACGCGGTGGCCGGCAAGACCGGTACTGCCCGCAAGCCGATCAACGGCGGCTACGAGGATGCGAGCGGCCGCTACCACTACGTGTCGACCTTCGCCGGCTTCGTGCCGGCCGAACGACCCGAGCTGTCGATCATCGTCGTGATCGACGAACCGACCGGTGACATCTACGGCGGCTCGGTGGCCGCGCCGGTCTTCGCCGACCTGGCCCAGTACGGCCTCCGCTTGTTCCGCGTGGCGCCGCCGCTCGTGGAGAAGGCCCCGCCCCCCGACTCCGCCGCCGCCACCGCCAACCCGGCCTCCACCAGCTCCACCGTGCCCGGCGGCAAGGTGCGGGCCCAGGTCACCACCGCCCCGACCACCACGGTCCCGAACCAGACCACCACACCCTCCACGGCGCCGATCGTCGAGTGACCGATGCAGTTCGACGCGCTGCTCGCCACCCTCGACGACGCTGACATCAGCGTGCCGGCAGAGGTGCTCGACCACTTCGAGATCACCGCGGTGGTCCACGACACGCGCGACGTGATCCCCGGCGCGCTGTTCTGCTGCGTCCGCGGCGACCGCGTCGACGGCCACGACCTGGCGTCCGCCGCCGTCGATGCCGGCGCGGTGGTGGTGCTCGCCGAACGATCGGTCGCACCTCGCGTCCCGGCCCTCTACGTGCCGTCGGTGCGTGACGCCATGGGCCCGGTGGCCGACGCCTTCTGGGGGCACCCGTCGCGCCAGCTCGCCGTCGTCGGGGTCACCGGAACGAGCGGCAAGACGACCACCACCCACCTCCTGCACGCCGTCGGTGCCGCCGCCGGGATGGACCCCCTCGTGATCGGCACCCTGTCGGGCGCCCGCACCACGCCCGAGGCCACCGAGCTCCAGGCCCTCCTGGCCGGCGCGGTGGAGGATGCCCGTCGCATGGTGGCGATGGAGGTGTCGTCACACGCGCTCGCCCTCGGTCGGGTGCGGAGCACCCACTTCGCGGTGGCGGTCTTCACGAACCTGTCCCACGACCACCTCGACTTCCACGCCGACCTCGACGACTACTTCGAGGCCAAGGCCAGCTTGTTCACGCCCGACTACACCGACGCCGCGGTGGTGAACCTCGACGACCCCAGGGGTCGGGAGCTGGCCCGGCGGGGGAGCGTTCCCACCACCGGGTACTCCCTCGACGACGTCGAGGACCTCGTGGTCAGCGGGGCCCGGGTGGCCTTCCGCTGGCACGGGACCGACATCGAGGTGCCGATGGGTGGTCGGTTCAACGCCAGCAACGCCCTCGCGGCGGCGACCGTCGCGGAGGTGCTCGGCATCCCGCTGTCCGTGGTCGCCGAGGGCCTGGCCCGGACGCCCCCCGTGCCGGGTCGGTTCGAGGCCGTCGATGAGGGTCAGCCCTTCACCGTCCTCGTCGATTACTCCCACAAGCCGGGCGCCCTCGCCAGCGCGCTCGACGCGGCGCGCGAAGCTTCCGGCGGAGGTCGCGTCGTGCTCGTCTTCGGTGCCGGAGGCGATCGGGACGCCTCCAAGCGCCCGGAGATGGGTGCGGTGGCGTCCCGTCAGGCTGATCGGGTACTCCTGACCTCCGACAACCCGAGAGGAGAGGATCCCCTGGCCATCATCGACGCCGTCCGGTCCGGAATGGACGACACCAGCACGCTCACCGTCGAGCCCGACCGTGGCGCCGCCATCCGGCTGGCCATCGCCGAGGCCGGCCCGGGCGACGTGGTGGTGATCGCCGGCAAGGGCCACGAATCGGTGCAGGTGATCGGCGACCGGGCGCTGCCGTTCGACGACCGCGAGGTGGCCCGGGCCGCGCTCATCGACCGGCGGGACCGCACCGGTTGGTAGCGCTCCTCCTCGCCGCCGCGCTGGCCCTCGGCGCGTCGCTCCTCGGCACCAAGCTCCTCATCGAGGCCTTGATCGCCCGGCGGGTCGGCCAGCCGATCCACGCCGACGTACCCGAGGGCCACACCGTGAAGGCCGGCACGCCCACCATGGGCGGCGTGGCCATCGTGGGGGCCTCGATCATCGGCTACATCGTCGCCCACGTCCGTCCGAACCTGCCCTTCACGCGCACCGGCATCCTCGTCATCGCGTGCATCGCGGGCGCGGGCGGCGTCGGCCTGATCGACGACTGGATCAAGGTGCGCGACGAGCGCAACCTCGGCCTCAGCAAGCGGGCCAAGACCGCCGGCCTGCTGATCGTGGCCATCGGCTTCTCGGTCCTCACCGTCGTGTGGACCCAGGTGGCCACCACCATCTCGTTCACCCGGTTCGACAGCCCCGGCTTCGACCTCGGCGAGCCGCTCTGGTGCGTGTGGGCCGTGCTCCTCATCTACGCCACGACCAACGGCGTCAACCTCACCGATGGCCTCGACGGCCTGGCGGCCGGTTCGTCGATCTTCGTGTTCAGCACCCTGATGGCGATCGGCTTCTGGGCCTTCCGCCACCCCGGCACCTACCACATCGAACACGCCCTCGACCTGGCCGTGATCGCGGCCGCCATGACCGGCGCGTGCATGGGGTTCCTGTGGTGGAACGCGGCGCCGGCGCGCATCTTCATGGGCGACACCGGCGCGCTCGCCATCGGCGCCGGCGTGGCGGCCATCGCCCTCACGCTCAACGTCCACCTGCTGCTGCCGATCGTCGGCGCCCTGTTCGTGGCCGAGACCCTGTCGGTCATCCTCCAGGTCGGCAGCTTCCGGGCCTTCAAGCGCCGCATCTTCCGCATGGCGCCGATCCACCACCACTTCGAGCTCGGCGGCTGGCCGGAGACCACCGTGATCATCCGCTTCTGGTTGATCTCGGGGATGTGCGCGGCGGTGGCCCTCGGCCTCTACTACGCCGACTTCGTCGGCACCGGGGGCCTCGATTGACCCAGCACCTCGTGCTCGGTCTGGCCGTCACCGGCTCCGCGGTGCTGCGAGGCCTCGTGCAGCGCGGGGAGGGCGCGATCGCGGTCGACGACCGACCCACCGACGCCGGCCGGACCCTCGCGGCCTCGCTCGACGTGGAGCTCGTGGAGGCGCCCGACGCAGCCTCGCTGGCGGCGCTCGTGGGCCGGGTCGACGCCGTGGTGCCCAGCCCCGGCGTGCCCGACCACCACCCGATCTTCGGCCTGGCCCGGGACGCCGCGGTGCCCGTGCTGTCGGAGTTCGACCTCGCCGGGCGGTGGGACGATCGCCCGGTCGTGGCCATCACCGGCACCGACGGCAAGACCACCGTCACGGAGCTCACCACCGCCATGCTCGAGGCCTCGGGCCGGCGAGCGGTGGCGGCCGGCAACACCGAGGTGCCGCTCGTCGCCGCCATCGACGATCCGACCATCGACGTGTTCGTGGTGGAGGCGTCCTCGTTCCGCCTGCTCCACTCGTCGCGCTTCGCGCCGGCGGTGGGGGTGTGGCTCAACGTGGCCCCCGACCACCTCGACAACCACGCCACCTTCGACGCCTACGTCGACGCCAAGGCCCGCCTGTGGAAGGACCAGGACGCCGGCGACGTCGCCATCGGCAACGCCGACGACCCCGTCGTGCTCGAGCGGCTCCGCCGGGCCACCGCCCGCCAGGAGACCTTCGGCCTCACCGGTGGTGCCGAGAACCGCCTCGAGGGCGAGCACCTCGTGCTGGCCGACGGCGAGCGCCTCCTCTCGGTCGGCGAGCTGCCTCGGGCCTTCCCGCACGACATCGCCAACGCGCTGGCCGCCGCCGCCGGTGCTCGACGGGTCGGCGCCACCATCGACGGCTGCCGCACCGCGGTGCGCAGCTTCGTGGGGCTCCCCCACCGGGTGAGCCTCGTGGGCGAGGCTGGTGGCGTGCGCTGGTACGACGACTCCAAGGCCACCACCACCCACGCCACCCACGCGGCGGTGCAGGCCTTCGACTCCGTCGTGCTGATCGCCGGCGGCCGCAACAAGGGCCTCGACCTCGGCGCGCTGGCGGCCGATCGCGATCGCATCCGAGCCGTCGTGGCCATCGGTGAGGCGGCGCCCGAGGTGGCGGCCGCCTTCGACGGGGTGCGTCCGGTGCGGGTAGCCACCTCGATGGACGACGCCGTCGACGCCGCCGCCTCGCTGGCCCAGAGCGGCGACGTGGTGCTCCTGTCGCCGGCCTGCGCGTCGTTCGACTGGTACCGCTCCTACGCCGAGCGGGGCGACGACTTCACCCGCGCCGTGCGAGCCCACCTCGAACCCGTCGCCGGAGCCTGCGTGTGAGCGAGCGGAGCGAGCGAACCATGTCACAGCTGCTCTACCCGGCACGCAGTGCCGATTGGTCACTGCGTGCATCCCGAAGGGTGCACCAGTGACCTCCCGCCGCACGGCAACGCCGCCCGACGACCTCTGGGCCACCCGGCGACGCCACCCCACGGCACGGCCGGTCCCGACCGCTCGGCGCACGAGCCTGTTCATCGGGCTGCTCGGCGTCCTCGTCTTCCTCAACCTCATCGGCCTGGTGATGGTGCTGTCGGCGTCGTCGGTCAGCGCCCTCGACACCTACGGGTCGTCCTGGTACGTCGTGCTCCGCCAGGCCATGTGGCTGTCGGTGGGCGCGGCGGCGTGCGTGTTCATCACCCGCGTCGACTACCACCGCTGGCGGCGCTTCACGAAGCCCGTGCTGGCCGGGAGCGCCGGCCTCCTCGTCCTGGTGCTCGTGCCCGGGGTGGGCCTCAACATCAACGGCTCGTCGCGCTGGCTCGGCTACGGCCCCTTCACCCTGCAACCCTCCGAGCTGGCCAAGCTGGCCGTCCTCGTGTTCGTCGCCGATCTGCTGGCTCGCCGAGCGGCGTGGATGAACGACGTGCGGTTGACCATGGTGCCGGTCACGCTCGTGTTCGTCAGCGTGGCGTTCCTGCTCATGCTGCAGCCCAACCTGGGCACCACCATCGTGCTCGGCGCCATCGTCATGTCGGTGCTCTACGTCGCCGGCACGCCCATGGGTCCGCTGCTCGGGATCGGGGTGGTCGGCACGTTCGCGGCGGGGGTGCTGGCCCTCGGCGCGAGCTACCGGCGCGACCGGGTGTTCGCCTTCCTCGACCCGTGGTCCGACCCCCTCAACACCGGCTACCAGAACATCCAGTCGCTCGTGGGGCTGGCATCGGGCGGCCTCACCGGCAGCGGGCTCGGGCAGAGCCGGGCCAAGTGGGGCTTCCTGCCGTACGCCCACACCGACTTCATCTTCGCCATCATCGGCGAGGAGCTCGGGCTCATCGGTGCGCTCCTCGTGGTCGGGTGCTTCGTGGCCCTCTGCGTCCTCGGTGCCAAGACCGCGTTCCAGGCCCCCGACCGCTTCGGGATGCTCCTGGCCACTGGGATCACGGCGTGGTTCGGGGTGCAGTCGTTCGTGAACATCGGCGCCGTCATCGGCATCCTCCCGATCACCGGCGTGCCGCTGCCGTTCGTCTCCTACGGCGGTTCGTCGCTCCTCTTCAACATGGTGGCGGCCGGTCTCCTCCTCAACGTGGCCCGCCAGGCCACGCCTCGGTGAGCCGCACCCCCTCCACGTACGCGCTGGTCACCGGCGGGGGGACGGCCGGCCACGTGCTCCCGGCGCTCGCCATCGCCGAAGCCCTGGTGGCCCGCGGCCACGACCGCGACGCCATCCACTACGTCGGCAGCACGCGAGGGATCGAGGCGCGCCTCGTTCCGCCCACCGGCTTCCCGATGACCCTGCTCCCCGGGCGGGGGATCCAACGCCGCCTCACCCCGGCCAACCTCACGGCCGTCGCCGGGCTGCTCGTGGCGTTCGTGCGGGCCCTCGTCCTCGTGGTGCGGTCCCGTCCCGCGGTGGTCGTGGCGGTGGGCGGCTACGCGAGCGTGGCGGTGGGCCTGGCGGCCATCCTGTGGCGCGTGCCGTTGATCGTCGCCGAGCAGAACGCCGCGC
>JALYWQ010000441.1 GCA_030852625.1 Actinomycetota bacterium | reverse complement strand
CCGTCGCCCTGGCCGGCGAGGAACAATCCGCCGAGGAGGAGCAGCACAGCCACGGCAGTGGCCAGCCAGGCGCCGGCGGGGACACGTCGCGCGCCGCCGGCCTCGAGGGCCGCGAAGCCGTCTTTGGTCCACTTGACCGAGGGTCCGTCGTGGACCTCCCAGTTGCGGACGCTCGAGATGATCCGGCCCTTGAGCATGGCGGGGGCCGGGGTCACGGGCACGACGGCGAGCAGGGCCAGTGGGCTGGCGACGGTGGAGCGCTTGTGGCTGCAGATCTCGCACCCGTCGACGTGGCGGGCCACCCGCTTGCGGAGCAGCGGCGAGAACTTGCCGTCCCAGCCGGCCAGTAGCCCGTCGAGCTCCTCGCAGTCGTCCCGCCCGAGGCGGGCGATCAGGAGGGCGCCGAGCGAGCGCTCGACCTGGTCCCGCATGCGGCTGAGCATCACGTAGGAGTTGCTGAGCGAGGTGCCCATGGCGTCGGCCAGGTCCTGGCCTTCGAGGCCCTGGCGCACGCTGAGGTCGAGGAGGGCCTGGTCGCGGGGGTTCAGCCCCGCCGCGGCGGCCCACACGAGCTCGCCGAGCTCCTCGGCGGCCAGGCCACGGTCGAGGTCGGGGTCGGGGGCGGTCATGTCGTCGGGAGCGTCGGTGAGCTCGACGCGGTCTCGGGCCTTGAGCCGACGGAGGGCGCAGTGGCGGGAGATGGAGTACAGCCACGGCCGGAGGCGGTCCGGGTCGCGGAGCTGGTGGAGGTTGCGGGACGCCGCGATGAACGCATCGTGGAGCGCATCGGCCGCTTCGTCCCGGTCCCGCAGGATCCGGAAGCAGTGGTCGTGCAGCTTGTCCGCGTAGCGGTCGTAGATGACCCCCCAAGCGGAGTCGTCACCGCGCCGAGCGGCTGCCACAAGTGTCTTGTCGTCGTCCATGAGGTGCACACGGAACCTCCTCCTTCGCCGGTAGGAGGCTCCGAGCCGAGCAATCCTTGCAGAAACCTCGGAGATTCCTGCCGCACCCTTGGGGGCCCGGATCGGTCGGGCCCGGCGCGGACTACCGTGCGACCGTGGACCTGACGCGGGTGAAGGAACGGCTGGCCGACGAGGTGCGGAGCCGCACCGAAGTGCTCCTCGATGCATCTCACGACATCCATGCCAATCCTGAGCTCAACTACGCCGAGCACTACGCCCACGACCGCCTGACCGATCTGCTCGAGCAGGAGGGCCTGCGCGTCGAACGCCGGGCCTTCGGGCTCGACACGGCCTTCGCAGCCCGGGCCGGCTCGTCCGGGCCCACCATCGCCGTCCTCTGCGAGTACGACGCGCTGCCGGGGATCGGCCACGGCTGCGGGCACAACATCATCGCCACCGCCGGCCTCGGCGCCGGCCTGGCCGCGGCGGCGCTGGCCGAGGAGGTGGGCGGTCAGGTGGTGGTGCTGGGCACGCCGGCCGAGGAGGGCGGCGGCGGCAAGATCCGCATGGCCCGAGCGGGCGCCTTCGACGGTGTCGACGCCGCCATGATGGTGCACCCGGCCGCGTTCGACCTGACGCGCATGCACGTGATCGCGGTCCAGGAGGTGGTGGCCACCTACACCGGCGAAGCGGCTCACGCAGCCGCCTTCCCCCACCGGGGGCGCAACGCCCTCGACGCTGCGGTGCTCGGCTACATGAACGTCGCCGCCCTCCGTCAGCACATCCGGCCCGAGGAGCGCATCCACGGGATCTTCCTCGAGGCGGGGGAGAAGCCCAACATCGTCCCGGCGCGCGCCAGCACCGAGTGGATGGTCCGCTCCTCGAGCATCCGGGCCCTCGTCCCCCTGAAGGACCGGGTGGCGGCCTGCCTCACGGCCGCGGCCACCGCGGCTGGCTGCGAGGTCGAGCTGCAGTGGAAGGACGTCGTCTACGCCGACATGCTCGACAACGAGGTGATGGTCGACCTCTACCGCACGAACAGCACCCAGTTGGGGCGAGCCCCGATCGAGCCGGACCCCCGGCACGTGGTGGTGGGCAGCACCGACATGGGCAACGTGAGCTACGTGGTGCCGTCGATCCATCCGATGGTCCAGTCGGCGCCGCCCGGCACCCCGATCCACACCCCGGAGTTCGCCACCCACGCCGGGAGCGGGCTGGGCGATGACGCCGTCGTGCACGGCGCCACCGCGATGGCATGGACCGTCGCGGACCTGTGGCTGGGGGACGGGATCCTCGACGCCGTGAAGGCCGAGTTCGCCGCGACCATCGAGCGGGTGGGGGCCGACGCGCAGCGGTCCGCGATCCGCGGGTTGGTCGAGGCGTAGCATTCGGAGCCCGCCGGACCAGGATGCCGCTGACCCCATGAGTGTGTACATCGCCGAGGAGTTCACGGCCGACGAAGCCGACATCCTCCGGCGCTACTTCACGAACCTCGACGGTCCCGTGTTCGCGCTGGTGAACCTGCCCGAGGTGGTCAAGGGCGCTCTCTTCGCCCGCTACTCCCGCAGCTCCAAGAGCCTCCGGCGCCTGTTCCTCGACGAGTTCGTCGGCGATCTCGACATCACCGGCGACGCCACCATCGACGCCACCGTGGGCCTGCGGCGGGCCGAGGAGCTCTACGACCGGGTGTTCTTCGAGTACGGCGACGACTCCGTCGCGCAGCTCGGGGGCGTGCACCTGGCCTGCGAGCAGGCCTCCAACCTCCTCACCAAGGTGCTCGAGTGGGGGCGCCTGATGGCCTACCTCGAGCAGTCCACCCGCTACATCGCCTACGACACCCGCCTCGGGGGGCGCTACCGCTACTACCGCGATCCCGAGGTGCTGGGCTCGGGGCTGGGCCTCCGCTACATCGGCGACATGGACCGCCTCTTCGACGCCTACGCCGAGCTGGTGCCGCTCATGGCCGACTTCTACCGGGACCGCTTCCCGAAGGAGGCCTCCGACTCCGACTTCGTCTACCGGCAGGCCATCCGGGCCAAGGCCTTCGACGCCGTGCGGGGCGTCCTGCCCGCGGCCTCGCTCTCGAACGTGGGCATCTACGGCACCGGCCAGGGGTACGAGGCCCTGCTGCTGCGCATGCGGTCCCACCCGTTGCCCGAGTCGCGGGCCTACGCCGACCTGATGCTGGGTGAGCTCCGCAAGGTGATCCCGAGCTTCCTGAAGCGGGTCGACCTCGACGATCGCGGCGTGGCCTGGAGCAGCTACCTGGCGTCCACCCGCTCGGAGGTGGAGTCGATCGCCGCCGGCCTGTTCCCCGAGAACCAGACCGACAGCGAGACCGGCGACGAGGGGGTCACCCTCCTCGACTGGGATCCCGACGGCGAGGTGAAGCTCGTCACGGCGATGCTCTACGCCCACACCCACGTGTCCGAGGCGTCGCTCGAGCAGCGGGTGCGCAACATGACCACCGAGGAGCGGATCGCCGTGATCCGGGCCTACGTGGGCGACCGGGCCAACCGGCGCCACAAGCCGGGCCGGGCCTTCGAGCGCCTCACCTACCGGTTCGACGTCCTGGCCGACTACGGGGCGTTCCGCGACCTCCAGCGGCACCGCATGCTCTCGATCGAGTGGCAGACGCTGAGCCCCCGCCACGGCTACACCCGGCCCGAGGCCGTCGACCTGGCCGGGTGCGCCGCCCGGTTCGACGAGGCGATGGAGCGCTCGTCCGACCTGCACGACGCCCTCGTCGAGCGGTTCCCGGCCCAGGCCGCCTACGCCGTCTCGCTGGCCTACAAGGTGCGCTTCTACCTCCACCTCAACGCCCGCGAGGCGATGCACCTCATCGAGCTCCGCACCACACCCCAGGGCCACCCGGCCTACCGCGTGGTCGGGCAGGCCATGCACCGCCTGATCGCCGAACAGGCCGGCCACACCGCCGTCGCCGAGGCCATGCGGTTCGTCGACCACACGCCCGAGCCGAGCCTGGAGCGCCTGGAGGCCGAGCGGCGGGCCGAGGCCCGGCGCCAGTCCCGCTGAGGTAGCCCCCCGGCACCGACGCACTAGGTTTGTGCCGTCCGTCACGAGCCCTGGGAGGAGGACCCGCTGGAAGATCCCGTCATCTCACTGCGCGAGGTCACGAAGTCCTTCGGCACCCACACGGTGCTGCGGGACATCAGCTTCGACGTGCCCCGCGGGAAGATCACGGCGGTCATGGGCCCGTCGGGCACCGGCAAGTCGGTCCTCCTCAAGAACATCATCGGGCTGCTGCGGCCCGACTCGGGCGAGATCTGGGTGGAGGGGGAGGAGACGGTCGCCATGGGCGAACGTGACCTCTACCGGGTCCGCCGCAAGTTCGGCGTGCTGTTCCAGGACGGCGCCCTCTTCGGGTCGATGAACATGTTCGACAACATGGCCTTCCCGCTCCGGGAGCACACCCGGAAGACGGAGAAGGAGATCCGGGACATCGTCCTGGCCAAGGCCGACATGGTCGGCATGCTCGATCACATGAAGAAGTTCCCCGGTGAGGTCTCCGGCGGCATGAAGAAGCGGGCCGGCCTGGCCCGGGCGCTGGCCATGGACCCCGAGATCATCCTCTTCGACGAACCCGACTCCGGGCTCGATCCGGTGCGCGTGAGCTACCTCGACGAGCTGGTGAAGAAGATCCAGGAGGAGACCGGCGCCACCTTCGTGATCATCACCCACAACATCGCGTCGGTGATGCGCACCTCCGACTACATCGCAGTGCTCTACCGCGCCGGCCTCGTGAAGTTCGCCTCCAAGGAGGAGATGCGCACCACGAAGGACGACATCATCCGGCAGTTCCTGGCCGGCCGGGCCCTCGGCCCGATCGGCATGGACGAGCTGGCCACCGAGCAGAGCGACATCGAGAAGGAGCTCGTCGCCCGCGAGGTCCAGCGCATGAAGGCCGAGGGCCGGAAGGTCGACGACGTCGACATCCTGACGGTCTGACGTGAAGGTGCCCCGCCCGTGAGCGTCCCGATGGTCGGCAAGGTGCAGTTCGTCGTCCGCGAGACGGGGAACATGTTCGCCATCACCCTCGAGGGCCTGCGTCGGACCTTCGACATCCGCAACTGGTGGAAGGAGTACCTCCGCCAGTGCTGGTTCATCGCCAAGGTCACGAGCATCCCCGTGATCCTGATCTCGATCCCGTTCGGTGCCGTGATCGCACTCCACGTCGGCGCCCTCTCCCGGCAGTTGGGGGCGGAGTCGACCACCGGCGCGGCGATGGTGCTGGCCATCGTGCGCGAGGCCGCTCCGGTGGCCACGGCCCTCCTCATCGCCGGCGCGGGCGGCTCGGCCATGACCGCCGACCTCGGCGCGCGGAAGATCCGCGACGAGCTGGCCGCCATGGAGGTCATGTCGGTCAACCCGGTGCACCGGCTCGTCACGCCCCGTCTGTGGGCGGCCAGCACGGTGGGGCTGTTCCTCGTCTCCCTGGTGTCGGTGGCCGGCATCGCCGGCGGCTACTTCTTCAACGTGGTGATCCAGAAGGTCACCCCGGGCGCCTACTTCCAGGGTTTCACCTCGCTGGTGCAGCTCCCGGACCTCTACTCGTCGCTGGCCAAGGCGTGGGTCTTCGGGTTCATCGCCGCCATGGTCGCTTGCTACAAGGGCCTGTACGCCAAGGGCGGACCGAAGGGCGTGGGTGACGCCGTCAACCAGGCCGTGGTGATCACCTTCATCCTCATCTTCTTCGCCAACTTCGTGATGACGTCCCTCTACTTCGCGCTGGTGCCGCAGAAGTTCTGATGGCCGCCGTCACCCGTCTCACCCGTCCGGCCAGGCGCACCGGTCGTGCCGCCGGCGACCTGCTGGAGGACGTCGGCAAGCAGCTGATGTTCTACGGGCAGATCGTCTACGAGATCGTCACCAAGATCATCATCCGCCTGAAGTACCGGAACGTGGTCTTCAACCTGGTGTCGGACATCACCATCGGCGCCGGGGCCCTCGTCGTCGGCGGCGGGATGGTGTTCGTCATCTTCTCGATGTCGTTCTTCACCGGCACCGAGGTCGGTCTCCAGGGCTTCAAGGGCCTCGAACAGATCGGTGCCGAGAGCCTCACCGGCATCATCGGCAGCTTCGCCAACACCCGGGAGGTCACGCCGCTCATCGCCGGCGTGGCGTTCGCGGCGCAGGTCGGCGCGGGGTTCACCGCCGAGCTGGGCGCCATGCGGATCTCCGAGGAGATCGACGCCCTCGAGGTCATGTCCGTCCCGTCGAAGGCCTACCTCGTGGCCACGCGGGTGGTGGCGGCGGTGATCGCCATCGTGCCGCTCTACCTCATCTCCCTCTTCGCCAGCTTCTTCGCCACCGAGGTCGTCACCACCCGGTTCTTCGGCCTCCCGCCGGGTGTCTACGACCACTACTTCCGGCTCTACCTGCCGCCCATCGACATCCTCTACAGCCTCCTGAAGGCCGTCCTCTTCGCCATCGTGGTGGCCCTCATCCACTGCTACTACGGCTACTACGCGACGGGCGGCCCCGCCGGAGTGGGGGTGGCGGTGGGGCGCGCGATCCGCCTGTCGATCGTGTCGGTGGTGGTCCTCAACCTGGTGCTCTCGCTCGTCTTCTGGGGCGGTGGCAACACCGTCAGCCTCACCGGTTAGCCATGGAGCTCACCCCTCGCCGCCGCAACATGCTCACGGGCGCCATCGCGCTGATCCTCCTGATCAGCGCGGTGTCGGTCGGCGTGAAGGCGGCCTTCGGCGCCTTCGACGGCGGTTACCAGATCGTCGGCACCTTCGACGCCGCCGGCCAGGGCCTGCTCGCCGGTTCGGACGTGAAGATCAACGGGGTCAACGTCGGCGAGGTCCGGCGCATCGACCTCGTGGACCGGAAGGCCCGGATCACCCTCACCATCGACGACGGCGAGTCGGTCCCCGCCGACGCCGTCGCCCGGATCCGGGCCAAGACGCTCTTCGGCGAGAAGTTCGTCGACCTCGACGTGTCCGAGTCCGACGAGGCGGACGGTCCGTTCCTCGCCGCCGGCGACGAACTGGCCGAGACCGAGGGCGGGTTCGAGCTGGAGGCCCTGCTCACCGACCTGCACCCGATCCTCAGCGCGATCGATCCCGACGAGCTCTTCACCGTGCTGCACACCCTGGCCGAGGGGGCCGACGGGGTCGGCGAGAACCTGAACCGGGCCCTGGTCAACGGCGCCGTCCTGGGCGAGGTGTTCGCCGACAACGCCGACCTCACGGCGCAGTTCCTCGAGGACTTCGCCCTGCTCTCCGAGGAGCTCGGGGGCCGGGCCGACGACCTCCTGGAGCTGGCCGAGGCGGCCAACGTGGCGCTGCCCACCCTCAACGAGGGTGAGGATCAGGTCGTCGAGCTACTCCAGCAGACCGGGCGGTTGTCGAGCGACGTGGCCGATCTGCTCGAGGCCCACCAGCCGTTCGTGGACGGCGCCCTCGGTGGTGGCACCGAGACGATCCAGGTGCTCTACGACCACCGCGACTCGGTGGTGCCGCTCGTGGTCGGGTTGCGCCAGTACTTCGAGACCCTGTCGTCGGCCATCCGCATCGACGTGGGGAACGGCACCTTGATGGCCGCGGTGAAGGGCGTGCTCGGCGGCGACCTGTGCGGTCTCGTGCCCTGCCAGAGCGGGCCGGGCAACCCCGACGCCGGCGTCGACGTCCCCGCCGTCGCGCCGACCCTGCCCCAGCTCCCGGGCATCCTCGACGCCATCATCCCGCCCGCCGGTGACGATCCCGGGCTCGACCTGTTCCGCCTCCTCGGCCGGGTGCTCGGCGGATGATCCGCGTCGCCATCAAGTTCGGGGCCTTCGTGGCGGTTTGTCTCTTCTTCACGGGTTACCTCGCGTTCACCATCGGGAACCTCGAGGTGAGCGATCCCCTCGGCCGCGACACGTACAAGATCTCGGCCCGCTTCGACGACGTCACCGGGCTGCTCGTCGACGACAACGTGAAGGTGGCCGGTGTGGTGGTCGGCAAGGTCACCAGCATCAAGGTCGACAAGGGACGGGCCCTCGTCGGCTTGTCGATCGACAACGACCACGACGACATCCCCAAGGACTCCACCGCGGCCATCCGGTGGCGCAACCTGATCGGCCAGCGCTACGTCTACCTGTACCCGGGCTCCTCGCCGCAGGCCCTGGGCGACGACAGCCGGATCGACACCACGGTGTCGGCCGTGGACCTCGGTGAGCTGTTCAACAAGCTCGGCCCGATCGTGGGCGCCATCGATCCCGCCGAGGTCAACAAGCTCCTCGAGACGCTCACCCAGGCCTTCGAGGGCCGGGAGGACCAGATCGGCAAGGCCCTGGACGACCTCGCCGTGCTCACGAAGGGGCTGGCCACGCGCGACGAGGCCATCGGGCGCCTGGTGACCAACCTCGACACGGTCGCGGCCACGATCAACGACCGCGACGTCCAGATCAAGGCGATGATCGACAACCTGGTGACCCTCAGCGATTCCTTCGCCGACAACACCGACACCCTCACCGCGGCCCTCGACGAGTTCAGCTCCTTCGCCACCGACGTCGACGCCTTCCTCACCGGCAACGCCACCGAGCTCGACCGGCTCCTCGGCCACCTGGCCGAGGTCACCGACACGGTCCAGAAGAAGCTCCCGGAGGTCGACCGCTTCCTGTCGCAGTTCGGCGACGCGGCCGCGGCGGTGTTCCGGGCCGGGAACCGGGGCGAGTTCCTCAACCAGAAGATCATCTGCGTGGGCCTCGGGCCGCCGGCATCGAGCGAGGCCGGCTGCCCCACGGGTGATCCGATCGTCGGGCTGTCGACCTCGGCCCAGCCCTTCACCCGGCAGGTGTCCGGCGCGGCGGCCGTCCGCTCGCTCCTCACGAAGGGGATGGCGGCGTGAAGTCCTTCCGCGACCGCAACCCCTACGCGGTGGGACTGATCTCCATGCTCGTGATCGGAGCTCTCACGGGCCTGGCCTTCATGGTCGGGATCCTGCACCTGCTCGAGAAGACCTACGCCATGGAGGCCACCTTCACCGACGGTTCCGGCCTGCGCAGCGGCGACGACGTGAAGGTGGCGGGCGTGAAGGTGGGGCGGGTCACGGGCGTGCACGCGGAGCCCGAGGCCGGCCTCGTCCGGGTCACGTGGGTGGTCAACCAGGGCGTGGAGATCGGTGAGGACGCCAACGCCGACGTGGCCCTCGAGACGCTGCTCGGCTCGAAGTACATCCGCATCCGCGACGCCGACAAGGGCCGCCGCATGATGGAGGACCTGCCCCGGGACCGGCGGGTGATCCCCCACGAGGAGTGCGGCAGCGATGGCCTGTGCGTCCAGCGCACCACCACGCCGGTCGACCTGTTCGATCTCACCCGGAACACCACCGAACGGATCGAGGAGACCGACAACGAGAAGCTGAACCAGCTGATCAACCAGTTGGCCACGATCACCGAGGGGAAGCGGGCCACGGTGACCGACCTGATCAACGGCATCGACGCCGTGGCCGGAGCGATCACCGAACGGGAAGGGAAGCTGGCGTCGCTCCTCGATGAGGCCGACCAGCTGGCCGCCACCCTCGCGTCGAAGGACCAGCAGCTGGCCCGCCTCATCGACAGCTCCCGCACGGTGCTCGGGGTCCTCGTCGAACGGCGGGATCAGCTGGCGGCCGCCCTGGGGGAGGGGAGCGAGGCCGTGCAGGCCCTCAGCCGCCTCGTCCGAGTCAACGAGCTGCACCTCGACGCCATCCTCGACGACCTCCACCCCACCTTGGCCGTGGTCCACGACAACCTGCCCGACCTGAACCGGGCCCTCGCCTACGGCGGGCCCGGGTTCTACAGCCAGTCGCTGGCCGGCTCGCACGGTCCGTGGCTCGACATCTACGTGGCCGCGCTGGGCCCCGACATCATCGGGGTGCTCGACGACGCCACCGACGCGGTGCTGCCATGAGCCGGCGATCCACGCCCGTCCGATCGTTCGCCAGCGCGCTGGTCGTGCTTCTCGCGGCGGCGTTCCTCCCGGCCTGCGGGCTCTGGCCCGGCGGCGGCGACAGCTACACCCTCCACGCCTACTTCCCCCGAGCGGTGTCGGTGTTCAGCTCCTCCGACGTCAAGGTCCTCGGGCTGCCGGCCGGCACCGTCACCGCGGTCGAGGTGGAGGGTGACCAGGTCCGGATCGACATGAAGATCAAGGACTCGATCGACGTCCCGAAGGACGTCACGGCGCAGATCGTGCCCCAGTCGCTGATCGGCGAGCGCTACATCCAGCTCTCCCCGGCCTTCAAGGAGGGCATGGAGCGAGCCGAGGACGGGATGACCATCGAGCGGGACCACACCATCGTCCCGGTGGAGCCCGACGAAGCCTTCGCGGCCATCAAGGACTTCCTCGACAGCCTCGACCCGAAGGGCCTCGGGCGGCTGGTCACCAACCTGGAGGAGGACCTCCGTGGCAACGGCGCCACCCTGAACACGGCGCTGGGCTCGTTGTCCGAGCTCGTCACCACCTTCGCCGAGAAGGACGAGGCGCTGACCCGCATCGTCGACAGCTTCGATCGGCTCACCGCCACCCTGGCCAACCGCGAGCAGCAGCTCGGTGAGGTCCTCGACGCCTTCGCCGAGGTGTCGCAGGTGCTGGCCGACGAGCGATCGAGCATCGAGGGCCTGGTGGGCGGCCTGGCCGAGCTGTCCCAGAGCGGCTTGCGCCTCGTCGGCGAGCACGCCGGAGCGCTCCGGACCGATGTCGAGACCCTGGCCGATGCCGCCGCCACGATCGACGCCAACCTGGCGGCGGTGGAGCTCCTCCTGGAGTCGGGCGGCAACTTGGCCGCCGGCGTGTACGGGGCCTACAACCCGCAGGTCCGAGCCCTCAACCTGCGCAACAACTTCAGCCCGCTGGTCACCGAGGTCCTCGACACCCTGCTCGGGCAGCTCGGCATCCCGGCCCTCTGCCTGCCGATCACCGCCACCTGCGGTGTGGCCGCCACCTCCAACGCCGGCGACGCCACCGTGGCCCGGGTCACCTCGGGTTCCACGCCGGTCGGCGCCCTCCTCGAGCTGCTCGGGAGCCCCACCACCGCCCCGGGACGGGCCGCATGAGGCTCCGCACCGCGCTCGGGTTGCTCGTCGCCGGCGCCGCGCTGGCGGCCGGCTGCACGCTGCCCGGCCAGATCGAGGGCCCGGTGGAGATCACCGCCACCTTCAGCGACGTCGGCGATCTCGTGTCGGGCCACTCCGTGCAGGTGGCCGACGTGCGCGTGGGATCCGTCACCGGGATCGAGCTCACCGACGACTTCGAAGCGCGGGTCACCATGCGCATCAAGGACGGTCTCGACCTCCCCGCCGACTCGCTCGCCGTCCTGCGGACCACGTCCCTGCTCGGTGAGAAGTTCGTGGAGCTCCGGCCCCCGGCGGAGGCGGGCAGCGACGACCTCCTCGTCGACGGGTCGGCCATCGCCGCCGGCAACACCCAGGAGGCTCCGGAGCTCGAGTTCGTGGCCGACGAGGCCGTGCAGGTGCTCGGCGCCGTCGCCGGGAACGACCTGCAGACCCTGGTGGAGACCGGCGGGATCGGCTTCGGCGGGCGGGCCGCCGAGCTCGGCAGCGTGCTCGACAGCCTGTCGGTGGTGAGCGCCACCCTCGCTGATCAGACCGACAACATCGTGACGATCATCGACGGCCTCGACCAGACCACCCGCACCCTCGCCACCGGCACGGACGACCTCGACGCCCTCCTCGTGAACCTCGAGGGCACCACCCGGGCCCTGGCCGACAACCGGGAGCTGGCCCTCCAGACCCTGCGAGACCTCACCCGCCTGGCCCGGGCCCAGAACGACCAGGTCTTCGGGCCCTACCGGGACCAGCTCGACCAGCAGGTGAAGCAGCTCGACGCCATCGTGGCCCTCGTCGCCGCGCAGCGGGGCGAGGTGGCCACCCTGGTCGATTGGCTGGTGGCGTTCACCGCCAAGGCCCCGAAGGGCATCCCGGACGACTTCGCCCAGGTCTACGGCTGGTTCGAACTGGCCCCCTTGGAGGACGGATGAACCGTCGCGTCCTCATCAACCTCGTGGTGTTCATGGGCGTCTTCGCCCTGATGCTCTACTGGGCGGTCAACAACATCATCATCATCGATCGCATCGAGCGGCCCTATTCGATCTCCGCCCAGTTCACCCAGGCCGCCGGCGTCAAGGCCAACGCCGAGGTCACCTACCTCGGGGTGCAGTACGGGCGGGTCGCCGGTGTGGAGCGGATCGACGGCGGCGTGGAGATGGAGCTGAAGATCGACCGGGACAAGCAGATCCCCGAGGGGTCGATCGCCCGCATCTTCCGCAAGTCGGCCATCGGCGAGCCCTACATCGACTTCGTCCCCCCGGAGGACTTCGACGCGGAGGACACCCCGTTCATCCCGAAGGGTGGGAAGGTGCCGAAGGAGGACACCACCATCCCGCTGGAGTTCTCCGAGCTGCTGCGGTCGGCCAACGCGGTGATCTCGAGCGTGGAAGCCGATGCGGCCGGCAGCCTCGTCCACGAGCTGGCACTCGCCCTCGACGGTCGGGGCCAGGATCTCCGCGACCTCACCACGTCCTTCGACACCCTCACGGCCACCTTCGCGCCGCGCACCGAGCAGCTCGATCGGCTGGCCGTCAACAGCACCAAGGTCACCCGGGTGCTGGCCGAGCACCGCCTCAGCCTGGGACGGTCGCTCACCAACCTGAAGGAGGTGGCGTCGGCGCTCCGCGACGCCAACGGGGACCTGCAGGTCCTGCTGCGGGACGGGCCCGGGTTCCTTCGAGCCACCGCCGACCTGGTGGCCGACGAGAAGCAGGAGCTCGACTGCATCCTGTCCGACCTCACGCCGCTGCTGCAGCGGGCCCCGAACCACCTCGACAGCTTGGAGACGCTGCTGGAGCTCGGCCCCACCGGGTTCGGCTACGTGTACAACACCATCGACCGCGAGCCCGACGGGCCGTGGGTCCGGGTGAACCTCCTCGTCGAGGTCGGGGGCACACCGGCCAAGGTCTACGACCCCCGCCCGACCATGCCCGTCGTGCCCACCATCTCCCCGTGCGCGTCGACCATGGTCCCCGCGTCGGTCACCTCGAGCGGCGGCGAGGCGGGCGGCACCGAGTCGGCCCGGACCGGTTCGGCGGCCGCCGGCGCTCGTCGGAGCCCCGCCGCGGCGACCTC
>JALYWQ010000092.1 GCA_030852625.1 Actinomycetota bacterium | reverse complement strand
GGGGCGCCGACTTCCGCCATCGCCCCGAAGGTGCGATCCACGACCTCTTCCTGCGGTGGGGCACCCCGTCGAACTCGACCACTCCGGACGCGGCCCGGCTGAACGCGGCCCTGGTGATGCGAACCTGGGGGCTCACCACGACGACCTCGCTGGGGCGAGCCCTCGTCGACCGGCGCGGCACGATCCTTCCGGCGCCGGCGTGGAACGGATCGGCGAGCAGCCTGCCGCCGCTCCCAGCGGTCCCCCGCCCGGAGCACATCTACGACATGGTGGACCGGGCGATCGACGAGGCCGTGCGCGGCCGGTGGTCGATGCTCGCGTCGATGGGGGCCTAGCCGGAGCGGCTGAACCACCGCGGGGCGACGTCGAGGTCGCTGTGCAGCTCGCCGGCCAGGTGGGCCTCGACCCGGGGCGCCACGGCACGGGCGGCCGTCGCCTCGGTGAAGACCTCAGGCGCTCGCTCGGCGCCGCGCTCGGCGATCCGCCGGCACTCGTCGTCGTTGGCCAGGCACCACTCGATGACCGTGCCGAGGTCGGCGAGATCGTGAGCCACGGGGACGAAGTGCTCCCACGGCTCGAAGAACGGGCGCCACCAGATGTCCCACACGGAATCGACCAGCAGCGGCACCGACGCGCTGGCCGCCTTCCAGGCGAAGGCGTCCCACGTGCGCACGAACCCGTCCGTGTCGAGCAGGAACTTGGCCTCGAGCAGCTGGGCCCGGCTGCGACCCCCCTCGTAGACCTCGACGGGGAGGCCGGAGCCGGCGACGTGATCGCTCAGGTGCTGGCGGCTGTTCGGCCAACGATGTCCGGGCGTGTTCATCGGTGATCCGTGGTGCGTCCCCGCGAACACGAAGCGGGACGCCTTCGCCTCCCACGGCCGGTCCGAGGCCAGGGCGTCGGCGATGCCGACCTGGACCTTGCCCTCGAGGAGGTAGGGGTCCGGCATCAGCACCGCGCTCGGATCACCGACTCGGCATCCGAAGCACAGCACCCCCGGACGCTCGGCGCTGAGCACCGGGATCGTTCCCGGCCGGGCGTGGAGCTCGGTGTTCACGTTGACGGTGTCGGCGGGCACCCACTCGTACTGCGCAGCGGCTCCGAGGTGCTCGCCCCACCCGTCCCGGGGGTACACCAGGCTCCAGCCGCCCTCGGGCCACGCACTGGGCAGGTGGCGCTCGATGAAGCGCACCATCGCCACGGTGTTGTGGAGGAGCACCTGGCGCGGCCCCGCCTCCGGGAGGGCCAGGAGCCAGCGGCCCCGGTGCCGGGCGACCACGCTCATCGACTCGGGTCGGCCCACCACGTCGCAACCCACCGCTCGCCGGAGCTCCGCCAGGCTCACCTCGACCATGTGCACCGCCGGAGGATACGCACCCCCCCCCGGCTACGTGGTCGTCGGCGCGGATGGGCCCGGCATCGTGTGGGCCTGGGGCTTGGCCGACTGACCAGGTCGTCGCGGGGCGGGGTTGCTGACAGACCGGCCGGGTAGGGACCGGATGGTGCGGGCCCGACCAGGAGACGAGCTCGAATGAAGGCACTCACGTGGCACGGCAAGCGCGACGTCCGGTTCGAGGAGGTGCCCGACCCCACCATCCAGGAACCGGACGACATCGTGATCCGGATCACCTCGAGCGCCATCTGCGGCTCCGACCTCCACCTCTACGAGGTGCTCGGCCCGTTCATGACGCCGGGGGACGTGCTCGGCCACGAGCCGATGGGTGTCGTCGAGGCGGTCGGCGCCGGAATCGACCACCTCTCGGTGGGCGACCGGGTGGTGATCCCGTTCAACATCGCCTGCGGGAGCTGCTTCATGTGTGGCCAGGGCCTCGAGTCGCAGTGCGAGACGACCCAGGTCCGGGAGCACGGGACCGGCGCCGCGCTCTTCGGCTACTCCAAGCTCTACGGGCAGGTCCCCGGCGGTCAGGCCGAGTACCTCCGAGTCCCCCACGCGAACCACACCGCGATCCCCGTGCCCGATGGCCCGCCCGATGACCGGTTCCTCTTCCTCTCCGACGTCCTGCCGACGGCGTGGCAGGCGGTGCAGTACGCCGACGCCGGCAAGGACGGCACCGTCGTGGTCCTGGGCCAAGGACCGATCGGAGCCATGGCCACCCGGGTCGCCATGCACGAGTCGACCAGGGTGATCGCCGTCGACCTCGTTCCCGAGCGGCTCGACCGGGCCCGGGCGTGGGGAGCCGAGGTCCTGGACCTCGCCGAGCACGAGGACGACCTCGGCGAGGTGATCCGCGACCTCACCGACGGCCGGGGACCTGACGCAGTGATCGACGCCGTCGGCATGGAGGCCCACGGGTCTCCCGGCACGTCGATGGTGCAACGCCTGGCATCGCTGCTCCCCGACCCGTTGCAGGCGAAGCTCATGGAGCGGGGCGGCGTCGACCGCCTCAACGCCCTCTACACCGCCATCGACGTCGTGCGACGGGGAGGCACGATCTCCCTGGTCGGCGTCTACGGCGGCATGGCGGACCCGATGCCGATGCTGCAG
>JALYWQ010000136.1 GCA_030852625.1 Actinomycetota bacterium | reverse complement strand
GGCAGGCCATCGCCAACCTGGCCGCCCTGCTCGAGGGCGAGGGGGCATCCCTGACCGACGTCGTGAAGACCACCGTCTTCCTCCGCCACCTCGGCAGTGACTACGGCCCGATGAACGACGCCTACGTCGACGCGTTCGGCGGCCATCTCCCCGCCCGCTCCGCCATCGGCGTGGCCGAGCTACCTCGAGGCGCGCTGGTCGAGGTGGAAGCCTGGGCCCGTCCTGGGGAAGGATGACCACATGCTCGGCGCACTGATCCTCGCGTTCGTGATCCTGGTGTTCATCCCGGTGTCCGTCTGCATGACCGGGGCCGTGGTGGCCGGCATCTTGGGCTGGGCCGCCAAGGACACCGCCGAGAAGAACCACGAGGGCAGCGAGCTCCTCGAGCTCAGCTAGGCGTCACACACCCCAGCGGCTCTGGCCGAAGCGGTAGCCCACGCTCCGGACGGTCTGGATCAGGTTGGCGTGCTCCTCGCCGAGCTTGGCGCGGAGGCGTCGGATGTGGACGTCGACCGTGCGGGCGCCGCCGTAGTACTCGTAGCCCCACACCCGTGACAGCAGGGTCTCGCGGGTGAAGACCTTGCCGGGGTGGCTGGCCAGGAACTTCAGGAGCTCGTACTCCATGTAGGTGAGGTCGAGCGGCTTGCCGGCGATAGCGGCCTGGTAGGTCTCGAGGTTGAGCAGCAGATCGCCGTACTCCACCAGTTCGGGCCGGGTGCCCTGCCCGGTGCGGAAGAACAGGTGCTTCAGCCGCGCCTCGAACTCGCGCGGCTGGAACGGGTAGAGGCAGAAGTCGTCGAACAGGTCGTTGCGCAGGTCGAGGTCGGCCAGTTGGGCGCCGGACACCAGCACGAGCAGCGGTTCGAGGGGCAGGTCGCGCTTGCGGAGGGCACGGCACACCGCGAACGCCGCCTCCGGGTCCTCGGCGGCGACGATGACCGCACCCGACCACCCGTCGTCGGGCTCGGCGCGAGCGATGGCGGCGTCGTCGGCGACGGCCTTCCAGGGATAGCCGCCCAGATCGAGCGACTGCGCGAGCTCGGGCGGCGCAGGGTCAGGGAAGACGAGCAGCGGTTCCATGTTGGTGGTCAGAGCCTCGGCAGGTAGCGGTCCAGCTCGAACTGGCTCACCTGGGTCTTGTACTCCTGCCACTCGGCTCGCTTGTTGCGGAGGAACCACTCGAAGACATGTTCACCGAGGGCGTCGGCCACGAGCTCGGACTTCTCCATCTCGTCGAGGGCATCGGACAGCGAGCCGGGGAGGATCGACATCCCTTCGGCCAGCCGCTCCTCGTCGGTCATCTGGTAGAGGTTGGCGCTCGTCTCGGCGGGAAGCTCGTAGCCCTCCTCGATGCCCTTCAGCCCGGCGGCCAGCACCACCGAGAAGGCGAGGTACGGGTTGCACGAGGGGTCGGGCGCCCGGAACTCGATGCGGGCCGAGTCGGCCTTGCCGGCCTTGATCGGCGGCACGTTGACGACGACGGACCGGTTGTTGCGGGCCCAGGCCACGTAGACCGGCGCCTCGAAGCCGATGACCAACCGCTTGTAGGAGTTGACCCACTGGTTGGTGACCGCGGCGATCTCCCGTGCGTGGTGGAGCACGCCGGCGATGAAGCCGCGGGCGACCTTCGACAGGTTGCGCTCGTCGCCCGGGTCGTAGAAGGCGTTGGTGTCGCCCTCGAAGAGCGAGAAGTGGGTGTGCATGCCCGAGCCCTGCACGGTGGCGAGCGGCTTCGGCATGAAGGTGGCGTGGACCCCGGCCTCGAGGGCCACCTCCCGCACGACCAGCCGGAACGTCATGACGTTGTCGGCCATGGCCAGGGCGTCGGTGTAGCGGAGGTCGATCTCGTGCTGGCTGGGGCCGTCCTCGTGGTGGCTGTACTCCACCGGGATGCCCATGGCCTCGAGGGTGTGGATCGTGCGCTGCCGCAGATCGGACGCCACGTCGGCGGTGGTGAGGTCGAAGTAGCCGGCCTGGTCGAGCGGCTGCGGCGGATGGCTCGGGTCGCCGTCGGCGAAGTAGAAGA
>JALYWQ010000412.1 GCA_030852625.1 Actinomycetota bacterium | reverse complement strand
GCACCTGCCACACCGATTTCTCGTTCTGACGTGGCCGCTACGTAGCGCCCGAGCCGGCGACCCCGCCGCCCTGTCTTTCGCGCCCTTTCGTTTGACCTTTCGCTCGGCGCGTTGCGGGCAGAACGCGCTGGTCAGCGTCTCGTGGGGAGGCCGCGGGGGCGGTGTTCTGGGGGTTCGGCGGGGGTGGTGTGGCGGCGGGTGAGGGTGAGCCGGTCCAGCACGGCTCCGGTGGCGGTGACGGCGGAGATCGCCAGGCTCGTGGTGCCGTCGGACCCCGGGGGTGCGACGTCGACCGAGATCACGGAGTTGCCCGGATCACGGACCGCAGACCAGTCCACGAGCTCGGGGATGCGCAGGCTCAGCGGGTCCTGGGAGACGTAGGACACGCCCGGCACGAAGGTCGGGTACGGGCTCTGCCCGCCGCCACCGGCGGTGATGTACGTGGTGCCGCCGGGGCTCCGCCACTCGCCGCCGATCGGCAGCTCGGCCACGACGCGCCCGTCCCGGATCGGGTGGGCCCGCTCGTAGCAGTGGTTGTGCCCGTTCACGACGAGGTCGACGCCGTGCTCATCGAACAGCGGGCCCCATTGCTCGCGGACACCGCCGTCGGACCCGTGCAGCGCGTTGGAGCAGTAGGCGCAGTGGTGGAAGCCGACCACGATCCAGTCGATCACCGGATCGGTGCGCAGCGCGGCGAGCGTGGTCGCCAGCCACCGGGTCTGGGCCCCGCCCGTCCAGCCCAGGTTGTGGGTGATCTCGTAGGACACGTCGTTGGCGTCGAGGTTCACGAAGGCCACGTTCCCGTGCCGGGCCGTCCACGCGGTCGGCACCCCGGCCGGCCCGTTGCCGGGCAGCCCCACCCGGGCGAGGTAGCCGTCGTAGCCGAGGTCGCCCTGACCGTCTTCGATCTCGTGGTTCCCCACGCCCGCCAGCCACGGCACCGCGTGCCCGCCGCTGGCCGAGACGAGGCGGAGCCAGTCGTCCCACACGCCGTGCTCCACCGTTGGCGGGAGGATGCCGTTGGGCGCGAGGCCGCCGGTCTTCGAGGCGTAGGAGAGGTCGCCGACCACGAAGACGAGGTCGGGGTCGAGGGCCGTGACGAGGCCATTGACCTGAGCGGCGGTGGCACCGTTGCCCTGGTCGCCGAAGGCCACGAAGCGGAACGGCAGCGGTCCTGCGGGCGCGGTGCGGAAGGTGCCCGTGGTGGCGCCACCGTCGTGACGGAGCCGGTAGTGGTACGTGGTCCCGGCGTCGAGACCGTCGGCCAGCACATGGTGGTAGCGCACGCCGGTGCCGGTGACGGAGCGAGTCTCCACAGGGACCACCCGGCCGAAGCTGCCGTCGAGGCCGACCTCGGCGTGGAGACCGGCGACGTCGGTCGGCGTGGCCCAGCCGAGTCGCATCGACCGGGCCGAGTCGGGCCCGTAGGCAACGCGAGGCGAGATCGGCGGGGCGGCCAGTGCGCCAGGCGACCGGAGCAGCACCAGCCCAGCCGCCGCGGCCGCCGCGCCACCCAGGAACTGCCGCCGATCCATCCGTCCCTCGACCATCGCCGATGACCGTAGACCGCTGCGGTGAACGACTCCCGCCTACGCGGGGGTGAGGTCGAGCTCGAGCTTTTGCAGGCCTCGTAGGAAGTAGGTGGGGAGGTACTCCCACCGGCGGGCATCGGCCGGGCCGTGGGCGTCCTCAGCCACCGAGATGTTCTTCGTGAGGTCGAGGAGGCGGTTGATGGTCACCCGGCCCTCGGCGCGGGCAAGGTGGGCGCCGGCGCAGTGGTGGATGCCGTGGCCGAAGGCCAGGTGGTAGATGGCGTTCTCGCGCTCGGGGTCGAACTCGGCCGGCTCCGGGAACTTGCGGGGATCGCGGTTGGCGGCGCCGGGGAGGAGCAGCATCGTGCTCCCGGCCGGGATGTCGACGCCCGCCACCTCGGCTCGCACCTTGGCCATCCGGTACTGGGAGCGCAGCGGGCTCTCGTAGCGCAGCGTCTCCTCGATGAAGTTCGGGATCAGCTCGCGGTCGACCCTCAGGCGCTCCTGAAGATCTGGCCGCTCCGCGAGGATCCGCAGGGCGAACGACAGGAGCCGCACCGTGGTCTCCTGGCCGCCGGTGAAGAGGTTGGCGGCGAGCAGGGCGACGTCCTTCACCTCCGGCATCGTGCCGTCGGGGAAGGTGGCCGTGGCCATCTTGGTCAGGATGTCGTCGCGAGGCTCACGGCGACGG
>JALYWQ010000133.1 GCA_030852625.1 Actinomycetota bacterium | reverse complement strand
CCCATCGACCCCGTCACGGGCGCGCCCGTTCCAGGCGCCGCCCCCGGCGCCGTTGCCCCCGCCGCAGGTTGCCCGGATCGGGCCGTCCAGGTGCCGGGGGACCCCTACTCGCCGCCCTGCGTCGCGTTCAGCGGTGCCAACGGCGGCGCCACCAGCCGGGGCGTCACCGACAAGGAGATCGTCGTCTCGGTGCGCCAGCTCGAGGGCCCCACCGCCGGTGAGATCTTCGCCGACCTGTCCGGCCAGCCGGTGATCAGCTCACCCGCCGCGGTGCAGGACACGATGGTGGCGCTGGCCGAGTACTTCTCGAGCCGGTTCCAGTTCTACGGCCGGAAGCTGAAGCTCGAGTTCTACAAGGGCCAGGGCAGCGGGTCCTCCGAGCTCCTCGGGGCCGGGCAGGACCGGGCCTTGGCCGACGCCGTGCGGGTGGCCGAGGAGATCGGCGCCTTCGCCGACATCAGCGGCATCACCACCCCCTACGCCAACGCCCTGTCCCGCCAGAAGGTGGTGAACATCGGGGCGCCCTACCCGGCCAAGGAGTGGTACCAGGACCGCCGTCCCTACGCGTGGAGCCCGTTCCCCGACGGCACCACCGTGGTCGACAGCCTGGCCAGCTGGCTCCAGGCCCGCATGGCCGGCTCCCCCACCGTGGAGTTCGCCGGACCGGAGCTCAACGGCAAGCCCCGCGTGTTCGGCGTGGTCGGGCCCGAGAACCCGGAGTACGAGAGCTCCGGCGACCGGTTCGGCAGCCAGCTCGAAGGGCTCGACGTCGCCATCGGCCTCAACTACCGGCTCGACATCGCCTCGATGCCCAACCAGGCCTCGAACATCATCGCCCAGCTCAAGGACGCCGGGGTCACCACCGTGGTGTGCGCGTGCGATCCGGTGATGTCGGCGCTCGGCATGGCGCCCAAGGCCGAGGAGCAGGGCTACCACCCCGAGTGGATCACCGGCGGCCTGGCCTTCGTCGAGCAGGACCTCGTGGCCCAGCTCATCGACGGTTCCCAGTGGCAGCGGGCCTTCGGCCTGGCCTTCAACGCCGCGCCGGAGCCGATCGGCCGCTCCTACCCCCGCTCGGCGTACAAGACGGTGCGGCCCGGCGGCGAGCCGGCCTTCGGGTTCGAGGAGCTCTACTACCAGATGTACCAGCTGGCGATCGGCATCCAGATGGCCGGACCGGAGCTCACCCCCGAGGCCTTCGAGCGGGGCATGTTCGCCTACCCCGGCGCCACCGGCCCGCGGGGCACGTGGCACTTCGGCCCCGGCGACTACACCTCCGTCGACGACTTCCGGGAGATCTGGTGGGACCCGAAGCGCATCTCGGTGCAGAACTCCCGGCCCGGTGCCTGGGTGGAGATCAACGGCGGTGCCCGATGGAGCATCGCTCGACCCCCGTCCGGCCCGGCGCCGTTCTTCCGGTGACCCGATGACCGCCACCGAGCCCAGCCCCCGCGACCGTCGCTCGCCCCTGCTCCTCTGGGGGTTCGCCCCCCTCGCCGTCGCCGTCCTCCTCGCGGTGCTGGTGGTGCTCCTCGCCCCGTCCGTCGCCCCCGAGGTCGTCGTGGTGCAGCCGGGCGACCCGATCACCACCACGACCAGCACGACCACCACGGTGGCGGAGGTGACGCCGTGAGGACGCGCATCGTGCAGCTCGTCGTCGCCGTGGTGGTCGCCTACACCGCGCTCTACTGGGTGCCCGGCTCACCCTTGCCCCGGGTGCTGCCGTGGGGCGTCGTCACGCAGGGCGTGATCTTCGGCTCGTCCAACGCCCTCCTGGCGATGGGCCTGATCCTCGTGCACCGCACCACCCGGATCGTGAACTTCGCCTACGGCACCCTCGGCGCCATGGCCGGCGCCATCACCGTCGGGCTCTTCGTCGGCCAGGGCTGGAACTACTGGCTGGCCCTCGCGGCTGGCCTGGTGGCCGGCACCGTCAGCGGTGCGCTCGTCGACGTGGCCGTGCTGCGGCGCTTCGACCGCAGCAGCCGGCTCGTCGCAACGGTGGCCACCCTCGGGTTGGCCCAGGTGCTGGGCGCCATCGCGCTGGCCATCGCCATCGGCCTCGGCGCCGACGGTCTCATCGGCAACATCGAGACGCCGCTCGACGCCAGCTTCTTCGTGCGCCCCTACCCGGTGCGAGGCGACCACCTGCTCATGCTGGCCCTCGTGCCGGTGGCCCTCGGCGGCCTCGGGTGGTTCCTCCTCCGCACCGACGTGGGGCGCGCCGTCCGAGCCGCAGCCGACGACGGCGACCGGGCCCGACTGCTCGGCATCCCGGTGGGCCGGTTGCGCACGCTGGTCGGGGCCATCGCCGGTGCCCTCTCCACCGCCACCTACGTCACCAAGGTGCCCTTCACCGGCCTGCTGCCCGAAGCCGGCGTGGCGGCCTCGGCGATCCTGCCCGGGCTGGCCATCGCCGTGATCGCCCGGTTCAAGTCGCTGCCCATCGCGCTGGCCGCCGGCATCGGGCTCGGCATCGCCGAGTGGACGATCCGCTGGAACACCCGAGCCGAGTCGGCCTTCAACCTCGTGTTCCTCCTCGTGATCCTCGTCGCCCTCCTCCTGCAACGGGGCTCCACGAGCCGAGCCGAGGCGGCCGGCGACAGCTGGGAGGGCGCCAGTGCCCTGCGTCCGCTCCCGTCGGCGGTGCGGGCCCTGCCCGCGGTCCGTGTCGCGACTGCGGCGCTGTGGGTCGTCGGCGGCGGGCTGGCCGCGGTGCTCGCCTGGAACGCGGCGCCGAGCACGATGGTCCTCATCGCGTTCGCGTGCGTGTGGGGCATGGTGGGCCTCTCGCTCGTCGTGCTCACCGGGTGGGGTGGCAACGTGAGCCTCGGGCAGTTCGCCATCGTCGGCGTGGGCGCCATGGCCGCCGGCAACCTCCTCGTCCGGTACAACACCGACGTCTTCGTGGCCCTCGCGGTGGCCGGGGTCGCCGGCGGGGTGATCTCCGCGCTCATCGGCGTCCCCGCCCTGCGCATCCCGGGCTTCGGCCTGGCCGTGGCCACCATCGGCTTCGCCGTGGCGCTCGACAGCTACGTGCTCAACCCGGTGAACTTCCCGGGTTGGGTGCCCACCCAGGTCATCCGCCCGGTGCTCTTCAAGCGCTTCGATCTGGCCGAGCAACGCAACCTCCTCGTGCTGGCGGTGATCGGGCTGCTGCTCGCCGTCGCCGTCACCAGGGCCATCCGCCGCACGCGCGTCGGTCGGGTGGTCGTCGCCACGCGCGACAACCCCCGCTTCGCCGGGGCCCTCGCCATCCCCACCACACGCGTGCGACTGCAGGCCTTCGTGCTGGCCGGCGTGCTGGCCGGGGTTGCTGGCGGTCTGAACGTCGTCATCCTCGCCGGCGCCGGCCAGGGGACCTTCCGGCCCGAGCTGTCGATCGAGGTGTTCTCCTACGCCGTGATCGGCGGCCTGGCCACCCCGGCCGGAGCGCTCCTCGGCATCCTCGGCTTCCGGTGGATCGACTTCGTGCTCGCGGCGCAGTTCAGCGGCGACACCGCCTCGATCCTGCGGCTCAGCCTCAGCGGGTTCGGGCTCCTGATCGTCCTCTACCTGCTCCCCGGAGGGCTCTGGCAGGCCGTGCAGCGGGTGCGGGACTCGGTGCTCCGCCGCCTGGTCCCGGACGCCTACCGCATGGAGAACCGGCCCGACGACGACGGCGACGCACCCCCGGACGAAGCGGCCGCCATCGGCGCCGCCCTGCACGACGACCTGCACGAACCCGCGGCGGCCACCGCGGGAGCGGCACGATGAACCCGCCGACCCGACCGCTGCTGGAGGTGCAGGGCATCGATGTGTCCTACGGGCCGCTCCAGGTGCTCTTCGACCTCGACCTCACCGTCGACCACGGCGAGATCGTCGCCCTGCTCGGCACCAACGGGGCCGGCAAGTCCACGCTGCTGAAGGCCGTCACCGGGCTGCTCCCGCTCGGCAAGGGGGCTGTGCTCCTCGACGGCCAACCGCTGCACCGACTCCCCACCCACCAGATCGCCAAGGACGGCGTCGTCCTGATGCCGGGCGGCCGGAGCACGTTCCCGAGCCTCACGGTGCGGGACAACCTGCGCCTCGCCTGCTGGACCAAGCGGGCCGATCGGCAGGCCACCGAGGAGGCCGAGGCGCGCGTGCTCGAGCTGTTCCCCCGGGTCGCCGAGCGCATCGACCAACTGGCCGGGAACCTCTCGGGCGGCGAGCAGCAGATGCTCGCCATGGCCCAGGCCCTCATCCCCGATCCGAAGCTGCTGCTCATCGACGAGCTCTCGCTCGGCCTGGCCCCGGCCATCGTCGGTCAGTTGGCCGAGGTGGTGCGCGACATCAACCGCAACGGCATCACCGTGGTGGTCGTCGAGCAGTCGGTGAACGTGGCCCTCACCCTCGCCGACCGTGCGGTGTTCATGGAGAAGGGCCGGGTCCGCTTCAGCGGCCCCGCCGCCGAGCTCCTCGATCGTGAGGACGTCCTCCGATCGGTGTTCCTCGAAGGGGCCATGCTCGACGGCGCCACCGCGCCCGGTGCTGCGTCGAAGCCGGCCCCGGCCCGCACCACGCGACGCCGCCCGCTCGCCGCACCCGCGCCCTCGGACAGCCCCGCTCCCGATCGCCCGGGGGGCCTGGCCCTGCAGTGCCGGGGGGTCACCAAGCGCTTCGCCGGGATCACCGCCGTCTACGACGTCGACCTCGACCTCGAGCGCGGCCAGATCCTCGGGCTCATCGGCCAGAACGGTGCCGGCAAGACCACCCTCCTCGACTGCATCTCGGGGTTCCTCCCGATCGACGACGGCCGGGTGGAGCTCGGTGGCACCGACATCACCGACCTCCCGCCGCATCGCCGCGCCGAGCTCGGCCTCGGCCGCTCGTTCCAGGAGGCGCGGCTGTTCCCGGCCCTCCCCACCGAGGAGGTGCTGGCGGTGGCCCACGAGCGGCACCTGGCCAGCCGCAGCGTCGTGGCCGCGGCCCTCGGGCAACCCCGTGCCCGGGCCAGTGAGCTCGAGGTGGCCGCCAAGGTCGACGAGCTCATCGACCTCATGGGGCTCGAGGCCTTCCGCGACCAGCCCACCGGCGCCCTCTCCACCGGCACCCGTCGCATCGTGGAGCTGGCCTGCCTGCTGGCATCCGAGCCCACCGTGATCCTCCTCGACGAGCCCAGCGGCGGCGTCGCGCAGAAGGAGACCGAAGCGCTCGGCCCGCTGCTCCGCCGGGTGCGGGAGCGCACCGACGCCTCGATCCTCGTCATCGAGCACGACATGCCCCTCCTCGCCGGCCTCTGCGACGAGCTGTGCGCGCTCGACCTCGGCGCCGTGCTCACCCGGGGCACGCCCGACGAGGTGCTGCGGGACCCGCGCGTGATCGAGCGCTACCTCGGCAACGACGACGCTGCCATCAACCGGAGCGGCGCCGGCGAACCTCCCCGAGCGCCAGCGGCCCGGAAGCGGAAGGTCCGCTCACCGGCAGGGACGTGACGACGAGCGGGTTTCGGCTGTGCGGCACCGCGCGGCCGCTGGCCTAACGTCCGCACATGTTCCGGCGCCGGCGGTCAGCCCGAAGATCCACCACCGAGCGCCCCGTCGTGCCGGCGCGGTGGACGGCCACGGTGGCGGAGTGCGACCGGCTGCTCGGCGAGATCGGCCGGGTGGTCGCCGGGCTCCCCGACGGACCGATGCGAGCACGGCTCGGCGAGCTCCGGGACGGCGTGGCCGAGGGCGTCGAGGACGCCGTGCGGGCAGCCGCCCGCGCCGGCGAGGTGGAGCGGCTGACGGCGACGATGGACCTGGCCGGCATCACCGACGCCTTCAAGCGGGCCCGTCGCGACGCCGACGCCGCCGCCCAGCGAGGTGACGTGCCGGTTGACCTGGCCGAGCGGGTGGAGAGCTTCCGTCGCCAGCACGAGTCGGCCAACCGACTGCTCAACACGATCGAGGAGACCGATCGCCACCTCACGGCGCTCCGGACTCGCCTGACCGAGCTGGTGCTCACGGCGGCCGAGCTGTCGATCAGCTCGACGGCCGACACGCTCGACGCCGTCGAGGCTCGAGCGGGTGCGGTCGCCTCGGAGGTCAACGAGCTGCGCCACGCCTTCGACGACCTGACGTAGCACCGCGCGCTCAGTCGAAGTCGAAGATCTCCTCGAGGAAGGAGCGCCGCTTCTTGCGCTTGTCGTAGCGGTCGTCGCCACGAGCCGGTTCCCGATCGCTTCGCTCCTGCCGAGCAGGCTCGTCGCGACCGCCGCCGGCCGCCGGACCGGCCCGATCGATGATCTTGTCGAGCTCGCCGCGATCCAGCCACACGCCCCGGCACTGCGGGCAGTAGTCGATCTCCACGCCCTCGCGGCTCGAGATGGCGAGATCCGAGGACTCGCAGACGGGACAGCGCATTGGAACGGTCCTCCTGTCGGGGGCGGGCAGCACAGTTGTAGACGGGACCGCCTGCGTGGTCCCAGTCACGACGTCGGTCTGGCGCCGTAGTGGATCGCTCAGCCGAAGGATCGCCAGGTCGCGGCCAAGCGGACGAGCGCGCCCTCGAGCTCGTCGATGGGGCCGGCGAAGGACAGGCGAAGCCGGTCGAGGTGAACACCTGACGGGGAGAGCGCCTCGGCCGTGGCGACCGCCACGCCATCGCGGAGCGCGGCCTGGGCGAACGGTTCAGCCACCGGCTCGGGCAGCTGCACCCACACCGACAGACCGCCAGCCGGTTCGACCCAGCGCCACGACGGCAGGTGCCGATCGAGGAGCCCGGCGAGGGCCTCGTATCGCTGCCGCAGGTCGGCGTTGCGCGTCGCCACGAAGGCCGTGGTGTCGGGGTGCTCGAGGAGCCGCTGGGCGACGAGCTGGCTGATGGCCGACGACCCGAGGTCTTGCGTGGCCTTCACCCGCGCCACCCGCAGGGCCACCGGTGCCGGCGCCCGCACGAACCCGACGCGCAGGCCGCCCCAGAACAGCTTGCTGAGCGAGCCGACGACGGCGACCGGATGCTCGGCGGCATGGGCGGCGATGGGCGGGGGCGGTGGGTCGCCCCACAGCAGTCCGGCCAGCGCGTGGTCCTCCACCAGCGGCACCCGGGCCGCGGTGAGCAGTTCGGCGATCCGCTGCCGTCGGTTGGCCGCCAGCACGCAACCGGTGGGGCTGTGCAGGGTCGGCTGCAGGTAGGCGAGCACCGGGTGCTCGGCAAGCGCGGCCTCGAGGTCGTCGGGGCGCACGCCGTGGCGATCGACGGGGACGGCGACCAGTCGGGCGCCGGCGGCGACGAAGGCCGACACGGCGCCCGGATAGGTCGGCGCCTCGACGATCACGGCGTCGCCGGGCCGCACCCAGCACGCGGCCGCCGCGCTGATCGCCTGCTGGGCGCCGGTGGTGATCACGATCTCGTCGCTCGTGGTCGGAAGTCCCCACCCGGTGACGAGGCCGGCCACCGCCTGGCGCAGGCCGGGCAGGCCCCACGGCGAGTAGCCGGTGTCGGGCTCGATGCCGGCCAGGTCAGCGGTCGACACCGCCACGTCGGGCAGGCCGGTCGGCCGGCGCAGCACGCTGATGGACAGGTCGAGCACCGTCGAGGTCGTGGCGCTGCGATCGACGAGGCGGGCCACGAGCGCCGAGCCCTCCCGACCGCGGGGCAGGCCGAGCGACCCGGCGCCGATGACGAAGGTGCCGCTGCCGTGGACCCGCTCGACGAGGCCGTCGGCCACCAGGAGGTCGTAGGCCGCCACCGCCGTGCCGCGAGAGATCGACAGCGCCGTGGCGAGGGTCCGTTCGGCCGGCAGCCGTTCACCGGGCGCCAACGATCCCCGCTCGATGGCCCGGGACAGGCCGCGAGCCACCTGGCGGAACAGCGGATCGGGTCCGAGGGCCCAGTCGCCGAGCTCGTCGACCACGTGGTGGACCTGCGCTGATCGGTCCACTCGAGCGGAAGTGGCCCTGTCTACCATGGTCCACTTCTGTCAGGGTCGGGCCATGCCCGTCAAGTCCCCGCCCGTTGCGCTCAGCTCCGCCCCGAGCCGGATCCAGTCGTCGGCCATCCGGGACCTGCTCGCCGTGACCGAGCGGCCGGGTCTCATCTCCCTCGCCGGTGGGCTTCCCGCGCCCGACACCTTCCCCGTGGCCGAGCTGGCGGCGGCCTCTGCGTCGTTGCTGGCGGACGACCCCGGCGGTGCCCTCCAGTACGGCCCGACGGCCGGGTTCGGGCCGCTGCGGGACTGGGTGGCGGCGCAAGAGGACGCCTCGCCGGCTGACGTCGTCATCACCCACGGGTCGCAGCAGGCCCTCGAGCTGCTCGTGCGGGTGCTGGTCGATCCGGGCGACACGATCGCGCTGCCCGACCCCGCCTACGTCGGCGCCCTCCAGGCGTGCCGGCTCTCCGGTGCCGACCTGCTCGCCATCCCCACCGACGGCGACGGGCTCCGGGTCGACGTCCTGGCCGACCACCTGACCGCCGGGAGGCGGCCGAAGCTGGTGTACGTCGTCGCCGACCTCGACAACCCCACCGGCGCCACGCTTCCCATCTCGCGGCGCCGGGCGCTGGCCGAGCTGGCTGACCGGTACGGCTTCGTGATCGTCGACGACGAGCCGTATCGCGCCCTGCGCTGGAGCGGCGACGAACCGACGCCGCTGCGGGCCCTGTCGGACCGGGTGGTCACCCTCGGCACCACGTCGAAGGTGCTCAGCCCGGGCCTCCGCATCGGTTGGGCGGTGGCGCCGCCTGAGGTCCACGCCGCGATGGTGCTCCTCAAGCAGGCCGTCGACCTCCAGACCGCGACCTTCGCCCAGCGCCTGGCCCACGCCGTCCTCACCCGGCCGGGCTTCTACGAGCCCCACGTCGATCAGCTCCGACGCACCTACCAGGAGCGGGCTGCGGCGCTCACCGCAGCGCTCACCGAGCACGTGCCCGAGCTCGCGGTCGGCACGCCGCCGGGTGGCATGTTCCTGTGGGGACGGCTGCCCGGCGTCGACACCGGCGACCTCCTCGGCGCGGCGGTCGAGGAGGGCACGGCGTTCGTGCCCGGCTCGGCGTTCGCGGTCGACGATCCGGCCACCGACCACCTGCGCCTGTCGTTCGCCACCGGCAGGCCCGCCGAGCTGGCCGAGGCCGCCCGCCGTCTGGGACGGGCGGTGAAGAAGGTCACCCACGGGGGTCGTTGACCCGGACGGGTTCCGGCGCGAAGATACAAACCAGCTGTCCGGTTTGTTTGTACCGCCGACCAGGAGCCCTTCCGTGACGAGCCATCGGAGTCGACGCAACCCAGCCGTCCGCCGGACGAGCTCGTCGCGCCGGTCGTCCTCCTCGTCGTCCCGGCCGACGTCCTCGACCCGGCGGACCCAGGCTGAGCGCATCGAGGAGACCCGATCGGCCCTGATCCGGGCCACCATCGAGAGCCTGGCCGAGGTGGGCTACGCCGCCACGACCACCCGTGAGGTGGCCGAACGGGCGGGGGTCTCCCGGGGCGCCCAGACCCACCACTTCCCCACCAAGGCCCTGCTCGTGGCGGCCTCGATCGAGCACCTCTTCGACATCGAGGCCGAGCGGTTCCGGGCCGCCTTCACCGAGCTCCCGCGTGCGCAGCGCGACCTGGCCTCCGCCGTTGCCATGCTCTGGCAGATCGCCCAGAGCCCGAGCTACG
>JALYWQ010000125.1 GCA_030852625.1 Actinomycetota bacterium | reverse complement strand
CACCCGGCTCGGGCTGGCCGGCCACTCGCTGGGGGCGCGCGCGGCGTCGGTCGTGCAGCAGTGCAGCGACGCCGGCGAGGCCTGGCGCACCGCCGCGGCGTGCCTGGGCCAGTCGTACCCGATCCGCGCCGTGGTGGCGTGGGACGGACTGTCCACCGGCGTCGCCCCTGTCGTCCCGGCCATGGACCAGCAGGCCGACGGCTACTTCCTCACGTCGGTGCCGACCGGCGCCGCGCCCGACCCGGCCGCCAACCTCGGCGCCTTCGCCACGTGGCAGGCGGCCGGCATCGATGCCATGTCGATCACCGTGCGGGGTGGCACCCACCTCGAGTGGGTCGACGTGCCGTACATCCTCCCGTCCACCACCTACGGCGTGCGCCTGGCCGACTACTACACGCTGGCCTGGTTCGACCGGTACCTGTCGCCCTCGCCGTCCGTGCAGTCCTCGGCGTCGGCCCGCCTGGCCGACGGCCCCCGGGTGGAGCGCGGCACCAGCCAGCTGCCGTGGCGGGCCAACTTCTTCAGCGCCCGGGTCCGCAGCGCGGCCGACTGGCACGACGCCCGAGGCGGCCACCGCATCGCCGAGGACCTGCGCGCCTACGGCGGCGCATCACCAGTAGGCGACTGGCCCGGAGCCAACGCCGACCAATCCGAGGTCCGCGAACCCTGACCCGCCCGCGCCAGCGAGTGGCTGCCGCCGGACCCCGGCGTGCTGTCCGGCGGCTACGCGTTGTTGAGTAGCTGGCGGCCGCCGTTGTCGAGCAGGTGTCGGGCTACTTCGGTGCCGGTCGACGCTGTCTGGCCGGTCCTGACCTCGCGCAGGACCGTCTGGCCGTCGACGGACAGGAGGCGGCCTTCGACCTGGAGGTGGCCCTCGTCGGTGACGGTGGCGTAGCAGGCGGCCGGGAGCGAGCAGTCGCCGCCGAGCTCGGCGAGGAAGGCCCGCTCGGCGTCGACGCAGCGCCGGCTGGGCTCGTGCTCGATGCGGCCCAGGCGCTCGAGCAGGGGGTCGTCGTCGGCGCGGCACTCGACCGCGAGCGCCGCTTGGGCCACCTGCGGGAGCACGACGTCAGTGGGCAGCCGCTCGGTGATCTGGTCCTCCCAGCCGAGGCGGTCGAACGCCGCCGCGGCCACCACGATGGCGTCGTGCTCGGCGGCCTTGGCCAGACGGGTGGCCATGTTGCCGCGGAGGCCCACGAAGCGGAGGTCCGGTCGCACGGTGGCGAGCTGGGCCTGGCGGCGCAGCGACCCGGTGGCCACCTCGGCCCCCTCGGGCAGGTCGGCGAGCGTCGAGCCGACCAGCGCGTCGCGCGGGTCGGCCCGCTCCGGGACGCAGGCGATCACGAGGCCGGGCACCGCCACCGAGGGCAGGTCCTTGGCCGAGTGCACCGCGAAGTCGGCCCGGCCGTCGAGCACGGCGGCCTGCACCTCCTTGGCGAACACGCCCTTCCCGCCGAGCTCCCAGATCGGGACGTCGAGGCGGCGGTCGCCCTGCGTGTCGACGATCACGAGCTCGACGTCCACGTCGGGGTCGTGCCGACGGAGCAGGCCGGCGATGTGCTCGGCCTGCCAGATGGCGAGCGGGCTGCCCCGCGTGGCCGCCCGAATGGCGCTCATGCGAGGGCGATCAGGCGGACGGCGGGATCGGCGCGTCGTCGTCGCCGAGCCCGAAGAGCTCCCGGAGCGACGAGATGAGGCGATCGCCGCGCGGGCTGCCGGCGGCGTCCTTCAAGGCGATCGACGGCTCGTGGAGGAGCTTCGAGATGATCCCGCGCGTGAGGCCCTCGACGGCTTCGAGCTGGGCGGCGTCGAGCCCGTCGAGGCGGGTCCGGAAGCGTTCGAGCTCGCCCTGGCGGAGCTGCTCGGCCCGATCCCGCAGGGCGACGATCATCGGCGCCACCTCGCGGGCCGACGTGGCACCGAGGTAGCGGTCGAGCTCGTCGTCGAGGAGCGACTGCACGTGGGCGACCTCGCCCCGGCGAGCCTGGGTGCCGGACTCCGCGAAGGCCCGCAGGTCGTCCATGTCGAGGAGGGTGACGCCGTCGATCTGACCGACGGCGGGGTCGACGTCGCGGGGCACGGCGATGTCGACGATGAGCAACGGGCGACCGTCGCGCCGCTCGACGATGGCGGCGATGTCGTCGACCTCGAGCAGCGGCGTGACCGCGCCCGTGGACGAGAGCAGCACGTCGACGTCGACGAGGGCTTCGGCGATGTCGAGCAGGCGCACGGGCCGGCCGCCGATGCGATCGGCCAGCTGCACCGCCTTCTCCCAGGTGCGGTTGGCCAGCTGCACGTCGACGGCGCCGGCCTTGGTGAGCCCGAGGGCCATGGCCTCGCCCATCTCGCCGGCGCCGACCACGAGGACCTTGCGCCCGTCGAGTCCGCCGAGCCGCTCACCGGCCAGCGCCACCGCGGCCTGGCTCACGGAGGTGGTGTGGCGGGCGATGCCGGTCTCGGTGCGGGCCCGCTTGCCGGCCTCGAGGGCGTGGCGGAAGAGCAGGTTGAGGGCCGGGCCCGCCGAGCCGTGCTCGCGGGCGGCCTCCCAGGCCGACTTCACCTGGCCGAGGATCTCGCTCTCGCCGAGCACGGCGGAGTCGAGGCCCGACGCCACCGCGAAGAGGTGGGCCACCGCCGGCGCGTCGTAGTGGGTGTAGAGGTGGTCGCTGAAGTCCTCGGGGGCCAGGAAGGTGGTCTCGGCGAGGAAGTCGCGGATGTCCTGGTAGGCGCCGTGGAACCGCTCGCCGACCGCGTAGACCTCGGTGCGGTTGCACGTGGACAGCACGACGGCCTCGGTGATGTCCTCACGACCGATCAGGTCGTGGAGGGCCTTCGGCAGCGCGACGTCGGCGATCGTCATCCGCTCGAGCAGCTCGAGTGGAGTGGTCCGGTGGTTCAGACCGATGACGAGGACGGACACGCGGCGGGCTCCTTCTACGCCTGATGGCGGATCCCCGGGTCGGACCCGAGACCGAGCGCACCGGCTAGCAGCCGCTCGGCTTCGTTGGGACGTCCTGACCGGAGCAGATCCAGCATTCCCGAATCGAGGGCTGTTCGCCAATCAGCGGAGCTGGCGGCCCGACCGGCCTCGGCCAGCCGGACCCGGGCCGCCGAGAGCAGCTCGAGGAGCTGGTCGTGCTCGGGGCCGATGGTGCCGGCCAGCTGGTCCCGCAGCCACCCGGCGAGGGCCGGGCTGTGGCCAGACGTGGACACGGTGACGAGCAGCGGGCCCCGCTGGTGCTTGGCCGGCAGGGTCGCCGAGCAGTGGGCGGGGACGTCGGCGGCGTTCACGAACACACGAGCGGCCTCGGCGTCGAGGAACACCCGCTCGCTCACGGTCGGGTCGTCGGTGCAGCTGACCACGTAGTGGTAATCGGCAACCTCGCCGGCCAGGTAAGGACGCTCCTCCCAGGTGACCGCCATGGCCTTGATCTCGGGGGACACAACCGGGGCGACCACGTGCACCACGGCCTCGGCGTCGAGCAGCCCGGCCAGCTTCGATGCCGCCACCGCTCCCCCGCCGACCACCAGTACCCGCCGGCCCTGCAGCAGCAGGTTCACCGGGTACGGAGGTGCGGTGACGGCCATGTCAGCCGGCGACGTCCTCGACGGCCGGCTCGGTGACCGGTTCGGCGGCCAGGTCGAGCTCAGCCGGCGACGCGGCGGCGACCGCCTTGGCCCGGGTGCTCCGACGCTGCTGGTAGAAGCTGAGGATCTGGAGCTCGACGGCCAGGTCGACCTTCCGCAGCGACACGTCGTCGGGCACGGTGATCATCGTGGGCGCGAAGTTGAGGATCGACGTGACGCCAGCCGCCACCAGGCGATCGGCGACGTCCTGGGCCGCCACCGCCGGCGTGGCGATGATGCCGATGGCGACACCTGAGCCCTTGGTGACCTCGGGCAGGTCGTCGATGTGACGCACCACGACCCCGTGGACCTCGGTGCCGACGACCCGGTCGTCGGTGTCGACCAGGGCCGCGATCGGGAAGCCTCGTTCCCCGAACCCGCCGTAGTTGGCGAGGGCCTGGCCGAGGTTGCCCAGCCCGGCGATGGCCACCGGCCACTCCTGGGTGAGGCCGAGCTCGCGGCGCATCTGGAAGAGGAGGAACTCGACGTCGTACCCCACCCCGCGGGTGCCGTAGGAGCCGAGGTAGGAGAGGTCCTTTCGCACCTTGGCGGCGTTCACGCCGGCCAGCTCGGCGAGCCGTTCGGAGGAGATGGTGGCGTCGCCGGCGTGCTCGGCCTCGACCAGGCTGCGCAGGTAGAGCGGCAGCCGGGCCACGGTGGCCTCCGGGATCCGGCGCCGGCCTCGAGGGCGAGGGGGAGTCTCGCTGGGATCAACCATCTCGGGGGCCAGTGTAGAGCTTGTTCACGTGTTCACGAGGTCATTCACGTGCGCACAAGCCGCGCTCCGCCGAGCGCTGGCGACCATCAGTCCGGCGTCAGCGGAGGAGCTTGCGGAGGATCTTGCCGTTGGGGTTGTGCGGGATCTCGTCCACGAACATGACCTTGGCCGGCGCCTTGTACCGGGCGAGATGGGCCTCGGCGTGGTGGATGATCGCGTCCTCC
>JALYWQ010000337.1 GCA_030852625.1 Actinomycetota bacterium | reverse complement strand
GCCCACGCCCGGGCCCTCCAGCTGCTCGAGCGCTACGGCGTGCTCACGCGCGAGGCCGCCCTCGGGGAGGGGGCCGAGGGGGGCTTCGCCGGCGTCTACCCGGTGCTGAAGGCCCTCGAGGAGCGGGGCCAGGTGCGCCGCGGCTACTTCGTCGCCGGGCTCGGCGCCGCGCAGTTCGCCGTGCCCGGTGCGGTCGACCGCCTGCGATCCGAACGGGAAGGGCCGGGCGAGGACGACCGTCCCTTCGCGCTGGCCGCCACCGATCCCGCCCAGCCCTTCGGCGCTGCCCTGCCGTGGCCGCCCACCGAGGGTCGACCGGCCCGGGCCGCCGGCGCTCACGTGGTGCTCGGCGGTGGCGAGCTGCTGGCCTACCTCGATCGCACCGGGCACCGGGTGCTCCGGTTCGGCGCCGCCGACGACCACCGGTGGGTCGAGGCCCTCGCGGGCCTGGTCAGCGGCCGGCGGCTGCGTTCGATCGAGGTGCGCACCATCGACGGCGTGAGCGTGCACGAGGCCGACGCCGACCTCCGCGAGGCCCTCGAGGTCGCCGGCTTCCGCGCCGGGTACAAGGGGTGGACGATGCGAGGCGCCGACCGATGACCGACGAGCTCGGCGACCTGGTGGCGGCCGCCGATGGCGCCATGGTGGTGGTCACCGCCCACGACCCTGTCGGAGACGAGCGGGACGGCTGCCTGGTCGGGTTCCACGCGCAGTGCTCCATCGACCCGCCCCGCTACGCGGTGTGGCTCTCGGTGACCAACCGCACCCACCGCGTGGCGCGGTCGTCCTCACACCTCACCGTGCACTTCCTCGCCGCCACCGACCACGCGCTGGCGGCCCGCTTCGGCGGGGTCACCGGCGACGATCTCCCGAACGCCGGCGACAGCAAGCTGGAGCAGGTCGACTGGGTCGAGGGCCCCGGCGGCGTCCCGGTGCTGCAGGCGGTCGCCCACCGGTTCGTGGGGCGCATCGTCGCCTTCGACGACGAGCCCGAGGGCGATCACAGCTGCGTCGTGCTCGAACCGGTCGAGGTCGTCGCCCCCGACCGCGCCGAACCTCCCCTTCGCCTCTCGCAGGCGTCCGACATCGAGGCCGGCCACGAGGCCTGACCCCTGACCCCCCTGGACTCGTGTCCTGCCATGGTCTGGGCCCACGGCTGCGACACAGGTTGTGGCGGTGACGACACCTACGCTCGGTCCGATGCGTTGGACGGTGCACGGCGAGCGGTGGATCTACGAGAGCGACTGGGTGGGGCTGTCGCTGGTCGACGTGGAACTGCCCTCGGGAGCCCGCTTCGAGCACCACGTCGTGCGCATGCCGGCCGACGCCGCCGGGGTGGTCGTGCAGGATCCCGACCGAGGTGTGCTCCTGCTGTGGCGACACCGGATGACGACCGACAGCTGGGGGTGGGAGATCCCCGCCGGACGGGTCGATGCCGGCGAGACGGCCGAGCAGGCCGCGGCCCGTGAGGTGCTCGAGGAGAGCGGCTGGCGACCGGGTCCGCTCCGCCACCTCGTCACCTACCACCCCACCAACGGCACCTCCGACGCCACCTTCCACCTGTACGCCGCCGACGGGGCGGTCCACGAGGGTGACCCTTCCGACACCGACGAAGCCGAGCGGGTGGAGTGGTTGGCGTGGGATCGGGTGCGCGACGAGATCCGGGGCGGGCGGGTGCAGGACGGCCTCTCGCTGACCGCGCTGCTGTGGATAGCGGCTTTCGAATGACCGCCCCGCGCTAGCGGTTGGGCACCTCGAGCCACAGGCGCACGAGGTCCCGCAGTCGGTCGAGCCCGACGTTCTTCGCCGCGCTGACCCACACCACGTCGGACGGCTCGAGATCGCAGCCGGCGGCCAGGTCCTTCTTCCGCTTCTCCCGCATCGACGACTTGACCTTGTCGTGCTTGGTGGCGATCACCGAGTGGGGGACGGCGTTGCTGCGGAGCCAGTCGAGGAGCTGCACGTCGAGCTTGGTGGGGCCGATCTCGCCGTCGACGAGCACGAGCACCATGGCCAGCTGCTCGCGCTCGAGCAGGTAGCGGTCGATCATGCGACCCCACGACGCTCGCTTGTCCTTCGACACCGCCGCGTAGCCGTAGCCGGGGCAGTCGATGAGCGTGCGGTCCTCGTGGCCGACCATCTCGAAGCAGTTGAGGAGCTGGGTGCGGCCGGGGGTCTTCGACGTCTTGGCCAACGCCTTGCGGCCGGCCAGCGCGTTGAGCAGCGACGACTTGCCGACGTTGGAGCGTCCGACCACCGCCACCTCGACGGCCGAATCGGGGAGGGCCTCCAGTCGATCGCCCGACAGGACGAACCGCAGGTCGAGCGGCGGGCTCATTTCCGGAGGTCCTTGTCGACCGGGGTGGGGAACCGCGGGGTGATGCGAACGTCGCCGAGCACGTCCTGCAGTTGAGCAGCCCGGCGGGCGATCCGGCGAGACGTCGCGGCGGGCAGCGGTTCGAGGAGCTCGGTGACGACGGCCCCGGTGTCCTTGCGCTGCGCCCAGCCGCCCACGATGCGACCGTCGACCCACACGGTGGGCCCGGCGTTGCCGTTGCGATCGAACAGCCGGTCCTTGTGCGCCCCGAGGTACCAGGAGCGCTCCTTCCAACCCATGGTGGTGGGATCGAGGCTGGGGAGGAGGGCCTCCCACGGACCGGGATCGGCGACGGGGTCGACGTCGCCGGCGAGGACGATGGCGGGCACGAACGAGCCGTCTCCCGTCTCGGCCTCCACCGTCTCGACCTCGAGCGCGCCGAGGGCGGCCCGCACGTCGCGGAGCGGCCAGCCGGTCCACCA
>JALYWQ010000308.1 GCA_030852625.1 Actinomycetota bacterium | reverse complement strand
GCGTCGCTCCTCGACGCAGTCGGGCTGCGGGTCACCACGATGGGTCGAGGCCCGGCGGAGGATCCGCTCTTCTTCGCCGCGGCTGCAGCGGCGGGCGCCGTGGCGGCCTCGCTCCTCGGGTCGGCTGGGTAGGGTTCGCGCGTGTCGGCGCGGAAGCTGGAACGACTCCTCAACCTCACCGCGCTCCTGTTGTCGGCGGCGCGCCCGGTGCCGGCCGAGGACATCCAGGACCAGCTCGACTACCCGGAGGACCAGGCCGCCTTCCGGCGGGCTTTCGAGCGCGACAAGGACGAGCTCCGCGCGATGGGGATCCCCTTGCGGGTGGAGCGGGTGCCCGGACGCATGCCCGAGGTCGACGGCTACCGGATCCCGCCCGAGGAGTACGCCCTTCGAGACCCGGGCCTCACCACCGACGAGCTGGCCGCCCTCCACCTCGCGGCGTCGGCCGTGCAGGTCGAGGGGTTCTCGGCCACACCCGGGCTGCTCAAGCTCGGCGGCCTCGTCGACGACGCGGGCCGTTCCGAGGTCGGCGTCCAGGTGGCCGCACTGCCCGCAGATCCCAACCTGGCCACGCTGTTCTCGGCCGTCCAGTCCCGGACCCCCGTGGAGCTCCGCTACAAGGACCAGGTCCGCACCGTCGACCCGTACCGCCTCGAGTTCCTCCGGGGCCGGTGGTACCTCACCGGCTTCGACCACACCCGCGACGATGATCGGAACTTCCGGCTCGACCGGATCGACGGGGCGGTCGCCGTGCTCGACCTCCCGCCGTTCGAGCGGCCCACGGGCGGCGTGCCAGGCGCGTCGCGGAGCGCCTGGGAGTTGGGCGACGAGGAGGTCGTGGTGGCGACGCTGCGGATCGACGCCGAGCTGGCCGCCTGGGCCGTGCAGCACCTCGGTCCCGATCACCTCCGCAGCACCGACGCCGACGGTGCGGTGGTGGTGGAGCTGCCCGTGACCAACCGGGCCGCCTTCCGCTCCTTCGTGCTCTCGTTCCTCGATCACGCCGAGCTGCTCGGCCCCGAGGACCTGCGCAACGACCTGATCAGTTGGTTGGACGGGATGGCGTCGTGAGCGCGAGCACGGCCTCCGAGCGCCTCCAGCGCCTGCTGGCGATGGTGCCGTGGATCGCGGCGCAGGACGGGCCGACCGTCACGGACATCTGCAGCCGGTTCGGGATCACACCGGAGGAGCTGGCCGCCGACCTCGAGGTGATCTGGTTGGTCGGGCTGCCGCCCTACACGCCCGACTCGTTGGTCGACGTGGTCCAGGAGGGCGATCGGGTGTGGATCCGCTACGCCGAGGTGTTCCAGGCCGCCCACCGCCTGACCCCCGAGCAGGCGGTGGCCCTGCTGACGGCGGGAGCGTCGGTGCTCGCCCTCCCCGGCGCCGACCAGGCCGGCACGCTCGCGGCCGGGGTGGCCAAGCTGGCCGCGCTGCTCGGCGTCGACCGCGAGCAGATCCTCGACATCGACCTCGGAGCGGCCCGACCCGACATCGTCGAGGTGCTCCGCACCGCGGTCCGGGACCAGCGTCGGGTCCGGATCGACTACTACTCCTACGGCCGGGACACCCGGGGCGTGCGGGACGTCGACCCCCACGTGGTGCACGCCGAGGGCGGGAACCTCTACCTGGTGGGGTGGTGCCACCAAGCGGACGGAGAACGGCGGTTCCGGATCGACCGGGTGGCGTCTGCCGCGCTCCTCGACGACCCGGTTGCCGTCACGGCGGCACCCGAGGGGGCCACCGAGCTGTTCCGGGCCGACGACGAGGACCCTCGCGTGGTCCTCGACCTCCCGGCCAGCGCGTCGTGGGTGGCCGAGGCCTATCCGGTGGAGGAGATCGTGGAGCGACGCGGCGGCCGGCTCCGGGTGACCTTGGCCGTGGCCGCCGCCCCGTGGCTCGAGCGGCTCCTGGTGTCGCTCGGGCCTGATGCCCACGTGGTCAGCGGGCCCGACGAGCTGGTGAGCGCTGGCTCCCGCGCCGCCGCTCGGATCCTGGCCCGCTACCGTTGACCTTCCCGTGACCGACTTCTCCGACGACGCCGAGCCCAGCCGGTTCGACCAGGTCTACGTCGACCGGTCGGCGACGGTTGCCCCGACCGCCCCCACCGCCGAGCCCGATGCCCCACGCCACGCAGCGCCCGGGGGACGAGGTGGCGGGAAGCGGCGACGCAGCAGCGACAAGGACAAGGTCCGCTCCATCGTGGAGTGGGTGGCCGTGGTCGTCGGTGCGCTCGTGGTCGCCCTGGTCGTCAAGACCTTCCTGTTCCAGGCCTTCTACATCCCGTCGGGGTCGATGGAACCCACCCTGGAGAAGGGTGACCGGGTGCTGGTCAACAAGCTCAGCTACGACCTCCACGACGTGAACCGCGGCGATGTCGTCGTGTTCGAGCTGCCCTCCGACAAGGTCGGGCCCGATGGGATCAAGGACCTCATCAAACGGGTCGTGGGCCTCCCCGGCGAGGAGATCGAGAGCCGCGACGGGCAGGTCTACATCGACGGGAAGCTGCTGAAGGAGCCCTACCTCGCCGAGGGGGTCACCACCGACCACCCACCGATCGACAAGCAGACGGTGCCGGACGGGCACGTCTTCGTCATGGGCGACAACCGCGACAACTCGGCGGACAGCCGCTTCCCCAACCGGGGTCCCATCCCGATCGACACCATCATCGGCCGGGCCTTCATCCAGGTGTGGCCACCCACCGACATCGGCGGGTTGTGACGGTTCGCCGGCTCCTGCCGGCGAGCTAGGCCTCCAGGCGGGCCAACGCGTCGACGATGCGGTCGGTGTGGTCGCTGTAGACGGCGTCGATCCCGAGGTCGAGCAGCTCGTCGAGCGTGCGGGGCTGCTGGGCGTCCCACCCGAAGCAGTGGACGCCGAAGCGGTGCACGAGGGCCGTCAGGCCGCCGGTCCACTCCGAGTGGTGCAGGTTGAGGGCGTCGATGCCGGCGTCGGCGAGGGCCGCGGCGCGCTGCTCCACGCCCTCCCGGATGCGTCCGACGCTCGTGGAGTCGACCAGCCGCACGTCGGGGGCGAGGGGCCGCCAGGCGGTGACCTGGCTGACCTTGTGGTGGCAGAGCCACAGGTTCCGAGCGGCCTCGCCGCCAGCGGCTCGGGCGGTGGCCACGGTGGCGTCGAACGCGTCGGCGTCCTTGACGTCGAGCGAGAGCGGCAGCCCCGTTCCCACGGCGTCGTAGAGCTCAGCGAGGGTGGGGATGTGCTCGGGGAGTTGGCGACGATCGAGGTCCCCGATCCGGCGCCGTCGCAGCCCGTTGCGGATGACGCCGTCGTGGTCGAGCACCGGCTCGCCGTCACGGGTCAGCCACACGTCGCTCTCCAACCCCGTGGCCCCGAGCCGGACGGCCAGGGTGAAGGCCTCGAGGGTGTTCTCCCGAGCGTGGGCTCGCGCGCCCCGGTGGGCGAAGCCGATGGGGGGCCGGAGGAGGGAGGGGAGCCGGGCGGGCACGAGGCGAGTGTGCCAGCCCTGACCACCGAGCCGCGAACGGGTGGGTCGAGGCACCCCGGTACACTCCCGCCCATGTTCAACATCGGCGGCGGTGAGCTCGTCGTCATCGCCGTCCTGGCCCTGATCGTGCTGGGGCCGCAACGCCTCCCCGACGTCGCCCGTCAGATCGGGAAGACCATGGGCGACCTGCGTCGCGTGTCGGCGGGCTTCCAGCGGGAGTTCCAGACGGCGATCGACGAGGTGGACCCGGCGGCCAAGGACGTCGTGAAGCAGGCCATGATCAGGAAGGTGCCGGGCGCGGTGTCCCCCCTCGGCAGGGGGCTCTCCTCGGCGGTGGCGGCGGTGAACGCCCAGGGCAAGGCCGCCACGGCCAGCGAGGAGCCACCGGCCGCGGAGGCACCGGCGCCGGCGTCGCCCAGGAAGAAGGCGCCGGCCAAGAGGGCCGCTGCCTCGAAGGCGCCGGCCAAGAAGGCGCCCGCCAAGAAGACGTCGCCCGCCACGAAGGCGCCCGCCAAGGAGACGGCGGCGAAGAAGTCGCCGGCCAAGAAGGCGCCCGCCAAGAAGGCCGCCACCACCGGGCGGAAGGCCCGATGAGCGAAGCAGGCGTGATCGAGCCGGCCGACGACCGGATGACGCTCATGGAGCACCTCACCGAGCTCCGTGACCGGATCATCAAGATCGTGGTCGCCATCGTCCTGGGGATGGTGCTGGCGTTCATCCTCTACCCGCAGATCTTCGACTTCCTCACGGCGCCGTACGAGGACATCGCCAACGAGGGCCGGTCGCTCACCGGCGGCGACCTGCTGATCCTCGACCCGCTCGAGGGCTTCGGGGTCCGCATGAAGCTGGCCGGCTACGGCGGCATCGCCTTCGCCATGCCGGTGATCCTCTGGCAGATCTGGCAGTTCGTCACGCCGGGCCTCTACCCCCACGAGCGGAAGTACGCCATCCCGTTCGTGGTGAGCGCGCTCCTCCTCTTCGTGCTCGGCGCAGGGCTGGCGTACTACACGCTGCCCCGGGCGCTCGAGTTCCTCGTCACGATCGGTGGCGACAACCTCGTCACGGCCTTCTCCCCGTCGAAGTACTTCACCCTGATCACCTACATGATGCTGGCCTTCGGGATCGGCTTCGAGTTCCCGATCCTGCTGGTGTTCCTCCAGATGGCCCGCATCGTCACCGTCGACACCCTCCGCAAGGGCCGGCGCTACGCGGTGGTCGGGATCTGCGTCATGGTCGCCGTGATCACGCCCTCGGGCGACCCGATCAGCATGCTCATGCTCTCGGTGCCGATGGTCTTCTTCTACGAGGTCTCGATCATCGTCGGGCGAGTGCTCGAGAAGCGGAGGGCCGAGGCCCAACCGGCATGACCGCAGGGCCCGACCAGGCGGCGACCGGCTACGACTTCCCGCTCGACCCGTTCCAGGTCCGGGCGGTGACGGCCCTCGAGCAGGGACGTTCGGTCCTCGTGGCCGCCCCGACCGGGTCGGGCAAGACGGTCGTTGCCGAGCACGCCGTCGCCATGGCCCTCCGAGGGGGCGGAAAGGCGTTCTACACCGCGCCGATCAAGGCGTTGTCGAACCAGAAGTACACCGACCTCGCTCGACGGCACGGCAGCCACAACGTGGGCCTGCTCACCGGCGACAACGCCATCAACCCGCACGCACCGGTGATCGTGATGACCACCGAGGTCCTCCGCAACATGATCTACGCCGGCTCCGACGCGCTGGTGGGGCTCCGGTTCGTGGTGCTCGACGAGGTGCACTACCTCCAGGACACCTACCGCGGTCCGGTGTGGGAGGAGGTGATCATCCACCTGCCGGCCGACGTGCGCCTGGTGTGCCTGTCGGCCACCGTCTCCAACGCCGAGGAGCTGGCCGAGTGGATCTCCACCGTGCGAGGGCCCACCGAGGCGGTCATCGAGGAGCGGCGACCGGTGGAGCTCCAGAACCTCTACCTGGTGGGCGACAAGTCGTCCCAGGAGCTCCACCTGCTCCCAACGCTCGTCGACGGGCGGCCCAACCCGGAGGCCGACCGCTTGGACGACGAGGCCCTCCACGTCCGGCGCAACCCGCGGGGCCGGCCCCGCCGCCGGTTCTTCACCCCCCGTCGGGTGGAGGTGATCGAACGCCTCCGCGACGAGGAGATGCTCCCGGCCATCACCTTCATCTTCAGCCGCAACGCCTGCGACGAGGCCCGCGACGCCTGCCTCGATGCCGGACTGCGCCTCACCACCCCCGAGGAGCGGGCCCGGATCCGCCAGATCGTCGACGAACGCACCGCCAGCCTGACCGATGCCGACCTGGAGGTGCTGCGGTTCGACCGCTTCCTCGCCGGCCTCGAAGCCGGCATCGCCGCCCACCACGCCGGCATGGTCCCCCCGTTCAAGGAAGCCGTCGAGCACTGCTTCATCGAGGGCCTCACCAAGGCCGTGTTCGCCACGGAGACGCTGGCCCTCGGGGTCAACATGCCGGCGCGGACCGTGGTGATCGAGCGCCTGAGCAAGTTCAACGGGGAGCGACGCGAGCTGCTCACGGCGGGGGAGTACACGCAGCTCACGGGTCGGGCGGGGCGCCGGGGCATCGACAACGTCGGCTACGCCGTCGTGCTCTGGTCGCCGTTCGTGCCCTTCGAGCAGGTCGCCGGGCTGGCGTCGAGCCGCACCTACGCCCTCCGGTCGGCGTTCCGCCCCACCTACAACATGGCCGCCAACCTCGTCCGGCGCTACCCGCCGGCCGAGGCCCACCACCTCCTCAACCTGTCGTTCGCCCAGTACCAGGCCGACCGTGACGTCGTCCGCCTCGAGGCGCGCCTGGAGCGCCAGCAGGAGCGGCTCGAACGGTTGCGCGCCGAGTCGGCCTGCGAGCTCGGGGACGTGGACGAGTACCGGGCCCTCCGGGCCGCCGAGCAGGCCGCTCGTCGCGACGGCGGCTCGAGAGCCGGCGGGCGCGTCGACGAGGTGGCCGATGCGCTGGCTCGGTTCAGCCCCGGCGACGTGGTGGTGCACCGCGGCCGGCGGGTCGCCGTGTTGAGCGTCGCCCACCGGAAGGGCCAGCCCCGCGCCCGGGGCGTCGACGAGCACCAGAACACGGTGACCCTCGTCCCCGACGACTTCGAACGCCCGCCCCGGCCGGCGGCGTCGATCCGCCTCCCGATCCCGTACGCCCCGAACAGCAAGGCCTTCCAGCGGGAGGTCGCCCAGCTCCTGCGGCGGACCACTGTCGCCGACGTGGAGCGCCACGATGCGCCAGCCGAGCGCCGGAGGTCGGAGCCGCTCGACGAGGTCGACTCGGCCGTGCTCGCGGTGTCGAGCCACCCGGTGGACGACTGCCCCGACCGCGACGCCCACCTGCGAGCAGCCGCCCAGGCCGATCGAGTCGAACGGGAGCTCGAGGACCTCCGCCGCCAGGTCCGGGGTCGCACGGAGTCGCTGGCCCGCCGCTTCGATCGGGTCCTCCGCCTGCTCGAGACCTGGGGCTACCTCGACGGCTGGAAGCTCACGCCCTCGGGCGAGGTGCTGGCCGGCACCTACCACGAGAGCGACCTCCTCGTCGCCGAGGCGATCAGCGGTGGGTTGTTCGACGACCTCGACGCGCCGAGCCTGGCCGCGCTGGTGTCGTGCCTCACGTACGAGCACCGGGGCCGGGATCGGCCGCCCCCGCCCCAGTTCCCGTCGTCCACGATCCGGGAGCGGTTCCGCGACCTCGATCGCATCGCCCGCACGCTCATCGCCGACGAGGAGGAGGCCGGGATCACCGCCACCCGTCCGCCCGACGCCGGCTTCGTGCACCTGGCCCACGCCTGGGCCGACGGGCGGGGCCTGGCCCTCCTCCTGGAGGACGAGGAGCTCTCCGGCGGTGACTTCGTGCGCAACGTGAAGCAGTTGATCGACCTCCTGCGAGGGATCGCGAAGGTGGCGCCCCAGCCGGCGACGGCAGTCCGGGCCGGCCAGGCCGCTGACGCCCTGCAGCGCGGGGTCGTCACGGCCACGTCGGCCTTCGACCTCGACGAGGAGGACGCCCCCGACGGGGGAGGGGACGATGCCGATCCAGAAGGGTGAGCCCTGGGGGCAGCCGGGAGCGCTGCCGTCCGACGGCGTCCTGGTGCGGTCGGATGCCGAAGCTCGTGCCGTCGTCACCGCCGCCCGGCGGGCCGGCGAGCCCGCGCCCCCGTTGGGGTTGCTCGGCGGCGACCTCTGCCGCACCTTGGGGGGCACCGGCGACGAGGCCCGCATCCGCTCGGCCGAGGGCACCACGATGCCGGTCGACCTCGGGTCGGTGCTGGTGGACGGGCGGCTGCACTGGTTCGTCGCCCACCTCGTGGCCCGCCGGCGGTGGTGGGCCGGGCGGGTGGTGGCGGCCATGAACGCGCAGTACCTCGGCCTCTGGGACGTCGCCCCCCGGGGGCATCCCAACGACGGCCGGCTCGAGGTGCTCGACGGGTCGCTCCCCCTCGGGCAGCGCCTCGAGGCGAGGAAGCGGTTGCGCACGGGCACCCACGTCCCGCACCCGGCCATCGAGCAGCACCGCGTCGCCGCCCACCAGGTGGCCTTCGACGCCCCGACGCCGATCTACCTGGACGGCGAGCGGATCGGCGAGGCCAGGAACCTGTCGATCCGGGTCGAGCCCGACGCCCTGCGCTGTGTGGTCTAGGACCGGCGCCTAGCCGATCGTCCCGTTCGGGCTGGTCGGCTGGGTGGTGGTCGAGGCCGGGGGGTCGGTGCGGCAGCCGGTCACGGTGAACCGGATGTCCTTGTTGTAGACGACCTTGCCGCCGCGTAGGACCTGGGCCGTCACGACGACCGGTCCGTCGTTGGTGAAGGAGCCGATGTCGCCCGAATACGAGCCGTCGGAGCCGCTGAGCGTGCGGATCCCTCCAGGGGTGACCACTCTGACCTTGTCGGGTTGTCCGGTCACGCTGACGGTGGCTCGCACCGGCTGGCGGCATTCGGGCGCCCGGGGGCTCACGGACGCACCTGTGATGGTCAGGGCGACGGTGGTGGTCGTCGACGGACCTGGGGCGGTGGTGGCGGTGGTGCCGCCCGGCGCGACGGTGGTGGGGGTGGAGCCGCCGGGCTTGGCGGTTGTGGGCGTGGTGTCGTCGCCGTCCTCGCCGACGCTGGTGGTCGTGGCGGCCGGGTCGAGCGTGGTGGTGCTGGGCTCGGTGGTGGTCGTGACCCGGGCCCGATCGGCCGCCTCGCTGGCCGCGGTCTCGAGGGCCGTCGGGCCGCCGTCGCCCTGGCCGGCGAGGAACAGTCCGCCGAGGAGGAGC
>JALYWQ010000306.1 GCA_030852625.1 Actinomycetota bacterium | reverse complement strand
CGGCGCAGGCCGGCCAGTGCTCGTCGATGTCGGCGAGGAGGGTGGCCAGGTTGCCCATCATCCACTGGGCGGCCAGGTTCGGCGGGCGGACCTGCAGGTCGACCTCCACCATCCCGGTGGCCGCGATCAGGGCCTTGGCCTCGGCCCGGATCTGCTCCTCCACCCCGGCTTCGAGGGTGACGCCGCCGATCGCCGGCACCACCGCCACCCGCCTCCCCTTCAGGTCGGAGCTGCCCAGACCGGACTCCCAGCCACCCGGCGACGGGATGGTGGTGGGGTCCCACGGGTCGAGCCCCGCGCACACGTCGTAGTAGCGCGCCGAGTCGCGCACGGAACGGGACAGGTTGCCAAGCACCACGGTGTTGGGCCGCATGTAGGCGTGAGGCGCCCGGGTGATCCGACCGAAGGTGCCCTTGAAGCCGAGGAGGCCCGTGTAGCCGGCCGGGATGCGGATCGAGCCGCCCCCGTCGCCGCCGGTGGCCAAGCTCACCAGCCCGCCGGCCACCGCGGCGGCCGAACCGCTCGAGGACCCGCCGACGGTGCGACCGTGGCGCCACGGGTTGTGGGTGACGCCGTTGATCTTGGTGACGCTGACGTTGAGGCCGCCGAACTCGCTGGCGGTGGTGGCGCCCACGGGCACCGCGCCACCGCCATCGACCAGGCGCTGCACGTGGTGACCCGTGCGGTCGGCGATGCGATCCTTGAACACGAGGCTGGCCTCGGTGTGGGGCCATCCCGCCACCGGTTCCAGCTGCTTGATGGCCGTGGGCACGCCACCGAAGGGCTTCGAGACGTCGGCCGCCGCGGCTGCAGTGCGGGCCTGCTCCTCGTCGAGGTGGGAGAAGGCGTTGAGGTCGGACGAGCCGATGGCGGCCAGGGACGCCTCGAGCTCCTCGACCGGTGATCGCTCGCCCTTCCGGAAGGCGTCGACGAGGGAACAGGCATCGCCCTGCCACGGGGTGTCGGACATGGGCGACATCCTTGCCCAAACCACGGTCCGGCGGCCTGCTCGGCCCATCTGTAGCGATGGGCACCATCTCCAATACATATCGAGAACTAGTCGTACATCGTCCGTGCACATGGTTTACTGAATCCATGATCTTCACCCGCACCGATCCCGTGGTCGCCAAGCTGCGTTCGCTTGGCGTCGCCGACGAGGCGGCCAAGCGGCTCGTCGCGTCGGGTACCCCCCTCGATGTCGCTTCCGGCGTCGACCTCTGCGTGGAAGGCACCCGCGGCGAGGAGGCCTTCGTCATCCTCGAGGGCCACGCCGTCGTGAAGCTGCCGAAGGGCCGCACCGTCCGGGTCGGCCCCGGCGACGTGGTCGGCGAGATCGCCGCCCTCGACCCCCATGCCCGCCGCAACGCCACCGTCACCACCGACGGCCCGGTGAGCGTCCTCGTCTACGACGTGCGCTCGTTCCGGTCCCTCGCCGGCGGCGAGCTGCGTGATCTCCTGGTCCCCGACCGGGACGCTGCCCACTCGGCGCAGGCTGCCTGACCCCCTCCCAACCAGGCAGCCGTGCCGGGTCGAGCGCCCGGAACGGAACGACCAGTGCCCCAGTGCCCAGACCTCGGTCTGGGCACTGTCGCGTTCAGGCTCGGGCGCAGCGGGGCGTCAGCGGAGGCAGCGCAGGGATCAGTTGAAGCCGAACATCTGGACGACCCAGAGGGTGCCGTTGGCACTCCGGGTGGCCCCCATCCCGTAGACCCCGCCCTTGTTGGTGCGGATGTTGTTGCGATGGGTGGCCGAATCGAGCCAGCCCTGCCAGGCCGCCGCCGGTGAGCCGTTGAAGCCGACGTTCTCGGCCACCGCGGTGCACCCGCCGCAGCTCGAGAAGATGAGGTCGAGGCTCGAGTGCGACATGGCCCCGTCGGCGGCCATCTTGTCGGCCCACGCCTGGGCCCGCTCGTTCATGGCGCCGGTGCGGGTCATGGCCGGCAGGCCCTCGCGGCGCCGGTAGTTGTCGAACAGGCAGGACAGCTCGGCGCTGCCCCCGCCGCTGCACGACGGCGCCGGCGTGGTGGCGGTGGTGCTCGGCACCGTGATGGACGGGCCCGTGGTGGTGACGGTGGTGGCCGTGGCGCCGGTGGACGATGTCGCCCGGGCGGTGGTGGTGCTCCCCTGGCCGGACGACGCAGGCACGGTGGTGGAACCGGACGGCTTGCCCTTGCCGCCCTTCCCGTCGGTGGCCGGCACCGTGGTCAGCTCGGAAGGCAGCTCCAGCGAGACGTCGGCGGAGTCGTCGTTGAGATCGACCGTGCTGGTGCTGGCGTAGGTGCGCAGCGCCTCCTGATCCCGGCGCGGTTCGCTGGTGAGCGTGGGGATGATCACCGCGGCGGCGGCGATCACGCCGACGGCGGTGAGGATCCGGAGCACGCGGTCCGTGAAGAACCGGCGCCAACCGGGGCGTTCGGGGCTCGGGGGGAGATCCATGGGTGGCGACAGCGTACGGGAACCGTCCGCCACGGTCCCCCTCACGGACCCGGATTTCGCGTCACAAGCGCGCAAGTGCAGCGGAGAAAGGGCCGATCGGCCCATACCAGTGACGAAGAAAACCACCGAAAGTGGTCGTGTGCAGGACACCACCCACCGCGCCGCCCCCCGGAGCCGCGCTCGCCATCGCAAGACCCCCCTCAGCTCGACGGAGCCGCAGGCCGCTCCGGTCCTGACCTTCGCCGGCGTCACCGCCTACGCCCCCGGCGGACGACGGCTGCTCGACGACGTGAGCTTCGCCGTGCAGCGGGGCTCGATGGTCGCGGTGGTCGGCCCCACCGGCGCCGGCAAGACCTCGCTGGCCCGGGCCCTCACCGGCGCCCTCGCCCTGCAGAGCGGCGCCATCCACCTCGACGGCGTCGACCTGGCCGACGAGCCGGCCCGCCGCCGGCGCATCGCCTACGTCCCGCAGGGCGATGTGCTGCACGGCTCGCTCCCCCTCGCTCGCACGGTCGACTACGCGGCGTCGCTCCGGGTGCCCCGCGGCACCCGACGGTCCCAGCGGGCCGAGCTGGTCGAGTCGGCCCTCGCCGAGCTCGGCCTCGAGCACCACGCCGGCAACACCGTCGACACGCTCTCCGGCGGTCAGCGCAAGCGGGCCAACATCGCCGCCGAGCTCGTCAGCGGCCCCGACGTGATCGTGCTCGACGAGCCCACCTCGGGCCTCGACCCCGGCTACGAGAAGTCGGTGCTCAGCCGGCTCCGGCGTCTGGCCGACAGCGGCCGCACCGTGATCGCCATCACCCACAGCACCGCCGCCATCCGGCAGTGCGACCGGGTCCTCTACCTCGCCACCGGCGGCCGGGTCGCCTACTTCGGTCCGCCGAGCGGCGCGTCGGCGTACTTCGGCGACAGCGACACCGCCGAGGTGTTCCTCGCCCTCGACGAAGCCGAGGAGGCCACCGACTGGAAGCACCGGTTCCGGTCGCACCCCGCCTACAACCGCTACGTGCGCCCCATCCTCGAGGGCGCGCCGGCCGTGGACCTCGACACCGTGCCGGTCCGGCCGGTGGGCAGCCGGTGGACCACGCAGTTCGTCACCGTGCTCCGCCGCCAGGTCGACCTGCTGCGCTCCGACCGTCGCCACCTCGGGCTCCTCCTGCTCCAGGGTCCGCTGCTCGGCCTCCTCCTCCGCCTCGTCCTGGCGCCCGACAGCCTCCGCGTGGTGCCGGGCACCACCCGCGTGTTCCCGCGAGCGGAGACGGCCGCTGCGTTCGTGGCCCTCAGCGCCACCTGGCTCGGCGCCTCCAACGCCGTGCGGGAGATCGTGAAGGAACGGCACATCGTGCGACGGGAGGTCGACGCCGGCCTCTCGCCGAGCGCCTACGTGTGCGCCAAGGCCATCGTGCTCGGGCTGCTGACCGTCGTGCAGACCGCGGTGCTCGCCAGCATCGCCCTCTCGGCCCAGTCGCTCCCGGCCATGGGCGCCGTCCACGCCTCCCGCGTGGAGCTGGCCATCGCCGGCTCGCTCATCGGTCTGACGGCCATGTGCCTCGGCCTGATCCTGTCGTCGGTCGTCACGACCCCCGACCGGGCCCTCGCCCTCCTGCCGATGGTGCTCGTGACCGAACTGGCCCTCGCCGGGGCCTGGGCCGCCGACCTCACCACGCCGGTCCTCCAGTGGCTCCGCACCCTCACCGGTGCCCGCTGGGGCGTCGAGGCCATCACCGCCACCGTGAGCGGCGACCGCTCGAGCTGGCTCACCGCCGCCGTGGCCCTCGGCCTGCTCGCCACCTCCTCACTCGTCACCGCCATCGTGCTGGTGCGCCACCAGAACCGTCCCGCCATGGCCGGCGGGCTCGGTCAGCGGGCCGGCCGTGCCGCCGGTGCCCTCCGGGAGCGGTCCGACCTGGCCCTCGGCGGCGCGGCGGCGTGCTGCATGTTCGTCGCCATCGGCGCCGTCGTCGTCGCCACGGTGAGCGGCTCGTCGTCGCCCACCGCGCCGCTCCTCGCGGCACCGTCGCTCCCGTCGGTCGACGTACCCGTCGCCGAGGTGCCGGTGGCCGACACCACCGCCCCGCCGGTGACCGAGGCGCCGGCCCAGGCGCCGATCAAGAAGCTCACCACCGAGACGACTGCGGCACCCACCACCACGGCGGCGCCCACCACCACGACCACCTTCTACGTGCCGCCGCCCACGCCCACCACGCTGCTGCCGACGCCCACCACCGCGGTGCAGGCGGCGGCGTCGACCAGCGCCAACCCGTGGATGGACTGGATCGCCTTCTGGTACGCGATGGAGCAGTTCGAGCAGGCCTCCGGTCGCTGACCGGAGCCCCAGGGGACTCCCCTCTCCGCGCCGACCGCAAGTAACGCCTTGACCCTGCGAGGGTCCGGCGCGATGGTCGGAAGCACAGCCGGAAGGGGGTTCTTCGGATGTCGCTCGAGAACTCGCACGAGGAGCGATCACCGCCCGCACGCTGACGACCTTCACCGTCGACGACACGTCTGGCGGGCCCGCCCACAGCGAGCAGCCGCATAGAACGGCTAGCAACGCGGGACCCAAACGGCCGACTCGGCCGTCGGTGGAGATCCGTCAAGAGAGAGGCCAGGCCCCGGTGGAGGCGGACAACCCCGTCCGTGCCCTCCGCCGGGGCCTCGTCGCGTCACTCGATCGGTTCGTCCCCGAGCACGGTCGTGCGGAACATCTCCCGCGGCGAGTCTTCGGGGTAGGGCGCCGCCCGGTGCAGCACGCCGCGGTTGTCCCAGATCACCGTGTCGCCCACCGCCCACTGGTGGCGGTAGACCCGCTCCGGGGTGGTCGAGCGCTCGAGCAGACCGGCCAGCAGCGCCCGACCTGCGTCGAGGTCCATCCCGACCACGTGGTCCGTGGAGGCGCCGAGCACCAGGCTCCGGCGCCCGTCGCGGTGGGTCCACACCAGCGGGTGCTCGGAGGTCTTGCGCGTCCGCCAACCGGCCACGAGCTTGTCGCTCGGCTCCGGGAAGGCCAGGCGCTGCGAGGCCTCGAGGGAGTGCACCACCCGCAGGCCGAGCACCTGCTCCTGTTCGAGCTCGGACAGCGCGTCGAAGGCGGCGTAAGTGCTGGCGAACTCCGTCTCGCCACCGCGCTCGGCAACGGCCTTCGCTGACAGCACGGTGGCCATCTGCGGGCACTCGTCGCCGGCCGGGGTACAGCCGTCGATGTGCCAGAAGAAGGTGCCCTTGAGGTAGGGCGCGCTGGCGTTCTTCGATCGGTCGAGGGTCACCCGCATCACGCCCGGGACGGGGTCGTCGGCGGCGGCGTAGTCGATCTCGCCGAGCCGTTGGCAGAACGCGACCTGCGCGGCCGGCTCGAGGTGCAGGTCCCGGAACACGAGCACGCCGTGACGCCCGAGCGCTTCGAGGATGCCTGCCGCGAACCCGTCGTCGCCGGCCAACCGATCGGCGTCCACGTCCACCACCTCGGCGCCGACCGTGCCGGTGAGCGGTGCAACGGACAACGACGTCTGGCCCACGGTTCCCTGCTCTCCCCCGGAGCGGCCGGTCCGGCCGCATGTCAACCAGTTGCGTACCACATGGTTTTCTCAGTCGATGTGCCACGGGGAGCCGACGTCGTGACCCTGGTGACCATCACCATGGCGGGGAGGACCGAGACCGCCGAGCAGCGCGGCGACGACACGATCCTGCAGACGGCCCGCTGGTGCGGGCTCCGGGTGAAGACGTCGTGCGAGGCTGGGCACTGCGCCACCTGCATGGCGCTCGTGGTGGAGGGTCGGGCCGAGATGAAGGTGAACGACGCACTGGACGACGACGAGGTGGCCGAGGGTTGGGTGCTCACCTGCCAGGCCGTCCCGGTCACCGACGTGATCCGGGTGGTCTACGACCCGTGACGAGGAGCC
>JALYWQ010000117.1 GCA_030852625.1 Actinomycetota bacterium | reverse complement strand
GTCAGGCGGGCCGCTGCCAGTTGGGGTCGCGGCCGGTGAAGGCGATGAGCCGGGTCTGCTCGTCGGCGTCGTCGGGCACCGGCACCTTCGGGCCGAACGCGGTGCCCTGGCGCATCATCTCGTCGTTGGGCTCCATGGTCTCGTAGAGCCGACGGACCTCGTCGGGGTCGAGCTGCTCGTCGAGGCCCGTGGCCCGGGCCAGGTCCCACGTGTGGACGATGATGTCGCCGATGCCGAAGCGACCGACCATGTCCTCGAGGGTCATGGTGCCCATGGGGGTGTCGATGGACCGGGCGAGGAGCTCGGGATCGTCCAGAGCGGTGACGGCGGCGTCCCGAACGGCCACCCACGCGCCGACGGGGTCATCGTCGACGGCGGGCCCGGCGGGGGCGTCGACGCCGAAGCGGCCGAGGAACCCGCTGATCGACTCGCACACGTGAGCGACGACGTCACGGGCCACCCACGCCTCGCAGGGTGCCGGGTCGTCCCAGCGATCGACGGGGACGGCCTCGATGCGCTCGGTGAGGCCGGTGGCGGCGGTACGGAAGCGATCTGCGGTTGCGGTCATGGGCGTCGACCTCCGGGGGTCAGTCGGCGAACTGGGTGATGTCGAAGACCTTCCAGCCCTCGGTCGGGCTGAAGTTCATGAGGTAGTGGGTGGCGCCGCCCTCGTACGTGAAGGCGCAGTCGGCGTGCGGATCGGGCTCGTCCTCCTCGGTGCAGCCCTGGAACTGCTCGTTGGCACCCGCGCCATCGCGGCTGAACAGCTCGCCCAGCGCGGCGGGGGTCATGAGGGTGGCGGCGCAGGCCTGATCACCTCGGGTCCATGCCTCGTACACGGTGGTGGCCGCCGCGCCGGGTTGGGCGGCCCCCTCGCCGGACTCCGCGCACTCCGCCGGTGGCACGGTGACGACGGGACTGGTGGTGGTGGTCGGCTCGGCGGTGGTGGTCGTGGACGCGACCGTGGTCGTGGAGCTGGCGCTGGTGGAGGTGGCGAGCTCCGAGGTGGTCGTGCTCGACGCCTCGTCGTCGCCATCGTCGTCGTCGCCCCCGAGCAGCAGGATCAGGAGCAGCACGAGGACGATGGCCGCCAGCAGGGCGGCGATGATCCACGGTCGCCGGTCGGGCGGCGGCGGGGGTAGGGGCCCCCGGGGCGGGAGGCCACCGCCGGGGGGACCGCCGCCGACGGGTGCGTGGACCCGCGTGGCGTCGCCAGGATCGGCGGGGATCGGCGGCACATCCACTCGGGTTGGATCGAGCTCCGGATCGCTCATGCCCAGACGCTACTGCTGCGTCCTCCCGCTGGCTCAGGTGTCGACCGACGCCGGTGCTCCGAACCGGTTTCGGGAGCTCGCAGCCTCGCCCGTAGGCTTGGGGGATGCCCGTCGCCACCCCCATCGACGCCACCGATGATCAGCTCGCCGCCGTGAAGTACGACTCCGACGGCCTGGTGCCGGCGATCGTCCAGGAGGAGGGCACGGGCCAGATCCTGATGATGGCGTGGATGAACGCCGAGACGCTGCGCATGTCGCTCGCCGAAGGCCGCACCGTGTTCTGGTCCCGTAGCCGCCAGGAGGTCTGGCGCAAGGGCGACACCTCCGGCGACCGCCAGTTCGTGCGGTCGGCGGCCTACGACTGCGACGGCGACACCCTCCTCTTCGTCGTCGAGCAGGAGGGCAAGGGTGCGTGCCACACCGGCGAACGCACCTGCTTCTACCGGAACTTCGGGTGACCTTCCGGCCTGACCGGGCGGCCTTCCGGGAGCTCGCCCGCACCCACACGGTGATCCCGGTCTGGCGGGACGTGCTCGGCGACCTCACGACCCCCGTCGCGGCGTTCGCCCGCGTGGTGGGCGACGACCCCGGCTTCCTACTCGAGTCCGTCGAGCACGGTGAGCGCTGGAGCCGCTGGTCGTTCATCGGGCGCAACCCGCTGGCCACCCTCACCGCTTGCGGCCGCGAGGTGGAGGTCACGGGCACGCTCCCCGACGGGGTTCCGCTCGATCGCGGGATCCTCGCGGCCATCGAAGCGGTGCTCGAGGCGTGGCGGGCCCCTGTCCTCGACGACCTGCCGCCCCTCCACGGCGGGATCATGGGCTACCTCGGCTACGACGTGGTGCGGGAGGTCGAGCACCTCCCCGACGTCCCAGACGACGACGTCGGCCACCCCGACGCCATGGTGTCGGTCATCGGGCAGCTGGCGGCCTACGACCACTGGCGCCAACGGGTGACCCTGATCGACAACGTGCTCGTCGAGCCGGGCCTCGACGACGCCGAGCTCGACGCCCGCTACGACGCCGCCATCGCCCGGCTCGACCAGCTGGCCGTCGACGGCACCCGGGCCATCGACGAACCGCTGGTGGAACCGCCGTCGTCCGACGACGAGCTCCCCGAGGTCACCTCCCGGATGGGTGCCGAGGCCTACCGGGCCGCAGTGGAGGTGGGCAAGGAGCACATCCTGGCCGGCGACATCTTCCAGGTGGTGCTGGCGCAGCGGTTCGACCTCGAGCTCGACGCCGATCCGTTCGACGTCTACCGGGTGCTGCGCCAGGTCAACCCGAGCCCGTACATGTACTTCCTGCGACAGCCGGGCGTGACCCTCGTGGGCTCGTCGCCCGAGCCGATGGTCCAGCTGCTCGGCGGCACGGTGATCTCCCGGCCCATCGCCGGGACCCGACGCCGCGGTCGCACCGACGAGGAGGACCGCCGGCTGGGCGCCGAGCTCATCGAGCACCCGAAGGAGCGGGCCGAGCACGTGATGCTCATCGACCTGGCCCGCAACGACGTCGGTCGGGTCGTCGAGTACGGCACCGAGAAGGTCGACGAGATGATGACCCTCGAGCGCTACAGCCACGTGATGCACCTCACCTCGCAGGTGTCGGGCCGGCTCCGCGAGGGGCAGAGTGCCATCGACGTCCTGCGGGCCACGCTGCCGGCGGGCACGGTCAGCGGCGCGCCCAAGGTCCGGGCCATGGAGATCATCGACGCCCTCGAGCCCACGAAGCGGGGCCCCTACGCGGGGTGGTCGGCTACCTCGACTTCTCGGGCAACATCGACACCGCCATCACCATCCGCACGATGGTCATCGGCGACGACGGCCGGGCGTCGGTGCAGGCCGGTGCCGGCATCGTCGTCGACAGCGTGCCGGAGCACGAGGACCTCGAGTGCCACAACAAGGCGCGGGCGCTCCTCGCCGCGGTCCCGGCCGCCCGCCGCATGACGGCAGCCCGCCGGGCCGCCCGTGGCGACCAGGAGCCCACCAGCGCCCGGTAGCGTTCAGCCGTGACCCCGGCCGCGACCACCGACCTCCGGCACGCCCTCGGTGCGGTGCCGCGGGCCTTCGATGTGGTCACCGTCGAGGGACCCGACGCCTTCACCTACCTGCAGGGCCAGCTCAGCCAGGAGCTCAGCTCGCTCGACCTCGGCGTCTCGGCGCCAGCGCTCTTGCTCCAACCGACCGGCAAGCTGACGGCGTGGCTCCGCGTGGTCCGCACGGCGGACGAACGCTTCGAGCTCGTGGTCGAGGAGGGGAGCGGCGACGACGTGCTGGCCCGGCTCACCCGGTTCAAGCTCCGCACCGCCGCCGACCTCCGCCTCGAGCGGCGCCCCGGGGTCGCCCTGCGGGGACCAGGCGCGGCGGGCGTCCCGGCCCCCGCCGGGGTACTCGCCGTGGACGCCGGATGGCCGGGCACCGACGGGATCGACTGGATCGCCTCCGACC
>JALYWQ010000296.1 GCA_030852625.1 Actinomycetota bacterium | reverse complement strand
CCCCGTTCGCGCCCTGGGTCACGACCACGGCCACGGACCGAATTGTTTCGTTTCCATTACGGCCCTAGGGTCGGGGGCTCGACCGAGGCTCTGGCTCGCCCTTCCCGGCTGCCGGGACCACGGGTAGGCTGCCCCGGTCCCCCGGTGGTGCAAGCGGAGGCAATCGCCCGCGATGTCCGAGAACGTCCTCTCATCGATCATGGGCCGCGACATGGCGGTCGACCTCGGCACGGCCAACACGGTCGTCTACGTGCGCGGTCGGGGGATCGTGCTCAACGAGCCCTCCGTCGTGGCGGTCAACGTGCGCGACGGCCGTCCCCTCGCCGTCGGCGCCGAAGCCAAGCGCATGATCGGGCGCACCCCGTCGCACATCCAGGCCATCCGGCCCCTGAAGGACGGCGTCATCGCCGACTTCGAGATCTGCGAGAAGATGCTCCGCTACTTCATCCAGAAGGTGAACAACCGGCGCTGGAGCAAGCCCCGGATGGTGATCTGCGTCCCGTCGGGCATCACCGGCGTGGAGCAGCGGGCCGTGCAGGAGGCGGCGGAGTACGCCGGTGCCCGCAAGCCGGCCTACATCATCGAGGAGCCCATGGCGGCCGCCATCGGCGCCGGGCTGCCGGTCCAGGAGCCCACCGGCAACATGATCGTCGACATCGGTGGCGGCACCACCGAGGTGGCCGTGATCTCCCTCGGCGGCATCGTGGCCAGCCAGTCGGTCCGCGTCGGTGGCGATGAGCTCGACGACTCGATCGTCCAGTACATCAAGAAGGAGTACAGCCTCGCGATCGGCGACCGCACCGCCGAAGAGGTGAAGATGGCCCTCGGTTCCGCGTGGCCGCTCCAGGAGGAGCTGCACGCCGAAATCCGCGGTCGCGACCTCGTCACCGGGCTGCCGAAGACGATCGTCACCACCACGGAGGAGATCCGGGAGGCGATGGAGGAGCCGGTGTCGGCGATCTGTGACGCCGTGAAGGTCACCCTCGACAAGACCCCGCCCGAGCTGGCCGCCGACATCATGGAGAAGGGCGTGTGCCTGGCCGGTGGAGGCGCGTTGCTCCACGGCCTCCAGGCTCGCCTCCACCACGAGACGGGCATGCCGATCGTGATCGCCCCCGACCCGCTCCACGCCGTGGCCATCGGCTCGGGCCAGTCTCTCGAGGAGTTCGAGGCGCTCAAGGGCGTCCTGTTCTCGTCAACGAACCACTAGCAACCCGCCTCATCCGTGGCTGCCCCGCGCCGTACCGGTCGGTCCCGCCTCACGCTCGGGTTGCTGATCCTCACGTCGTTGGCGGTCCTCACGCTCGACTTCCGCGACGCCGGACCGGTGCGAGGGGCCCGTGAGCTGGCGGCGACGATCTTCTCGCCCCTCCGTGGCGTGGCCGACACGATGTCCACCCCGTTCTCGAACGTCTGGAACGGGATCACCGACTACGGCGACGTGAAAAACGAGAACGAGCGCCTCCGGGAGGAGAACGACGAGCTCCGGGGGCGGGCCGTCCTCGGCCAGGACGCCATCGACCAGCTCGGCCCACTGCTCGAGCAGCTGGAGATCCCGTGGATCGACCAGATCGAGACGCGGGTGGCCCGGGTCACCGCCGGGCCGGTGTCGAACTTCTCGTTCACCATCGAGATCGACAAGGGGTCCGACGACGGCATCGCGTACGGGATGCCGGTGGTCACCGGCGCCGGGCTCGTCGGTCGGGTCGTCCAGGCCGCGCCGGGCACGTCGACGGTGCAGCTGCTCACCGATCCCGACTTCCGGGTGGGGGTGCGGGTGATCCCCGGGGGCACTCCCGGCACCGCACGAGGCGGGGGTCGCGGCGAACGGCTCGAGATCGACACAGCGCTCGAGCCCGGCGCCGAGCTGTCCGACGACGCCGTACTCACCACGAGCGGCGCCGACCGCAGCGCGTTCCCGGCCTCGATCCCCGTCGCCGAGGTCACCGGCAGCCGGGCGGCATCCGGCGGGCTCACGCTCGACCTGCTGGCCGAGCCCTTCGCCGACACCAGCGGGCTCTCCTACGTCACGGTGCTGCTGCACGAGGAGGAGCCGTGATCCCGATCGGGCCGGGGATGGTGGCGGTCCGGTGCGGGCTCCTCATCACCCTCGCCCTCACGTTCCAGGTCGCCGTGGCGCCGGACATGCGGGTCCTCGGGGTGCAGGGCGACCTCATGCTGCTCCTCGCCCTCGGCGCGGGCCTGGCCACCGGCCCCGACCGCGGTGCGTCCATCGCCTTCGCGAGCGGCCTGGCGTACGACCTCCTCCTACAGACGCCGTTCGGGCTCTCGGCGCTCACCTACGCGCTGGTGGCCTACCTCGTGGGGTCGTTGCAGGACAGCGTGCTCCGGGCCGCCTGGTGGATCCCCGTGGCGGCCGCGGCGGCGGGGAGCGCCGTGGGTGTCATCCTGTACGGCGTGTTGGGAACGGTGCTCGGGATGGACCTGCTCGCGCTCTCCCTCGTGCGCATCGCGCTGGTCGTGGGAACGTTGAACGCCGTGGTCGCGGCGCCGGTGATCCGGGCCGTCCGCTGGGCCACGGGCACCCAGAGCAGCGTCCGAGCGAGGGCCGTGTACCGGTGAACAGCGACAACCCGAGGCTCCGGCTCTCCATCCTCGGGGTGGTGGTCTTCTCGCTGTTCGCGGCGCTGTTCGCGCGCCTCTGGTACCTGCAGGTCATGTCGACCGGCGAGTTCCAGGTGGCCGCCGAGGCCAACCGCATCCGCACCGTCGCCGTCGAGGCGCCCCGTGGCCGGATCCTCGATCGCAACGGGAAGCTGATCGTCGGGAACCGCGTGTCGGTGCAGGTCACGATCGACCGCTCGGTCCTCGACGAGCTCGACGACGAGGAGCGGCAGGCGGTGCTGGCCCGGGTGGCCGACGCCCTCTCGCAGAACGGCGTGCCGAAGACGGTGGCCCAGCTCGAGGAGCGCATCGCCGACCAGCGCTACAGCCCCTACGTGCCGGTGCCGGTGGCCGGTGACGTGCCCGAGGACCTGAAGATCTGGATCGACGAGCACCACGACGAGCTCCCGGCCATCGCCGCCGAACGGGTGGCCGTCCGCAGCTACCCCTACCAGCGCCTGGCGGCCCACGTGCTCGGCTACACGGGCAAGGTCACCAAGGAGGAGCTCGACGCCGTCCCCGACGACCTCGCCGAGGCCAAGCCCTACACGCTCAACGACGAGATCGGGAAGAGCGGGCTCGAGCGGATGTACGAGGCCGACCTGCGCGGGGTGCCGGGCATCCGCCGCATCGAGGTCGATGCCGACGGCGATCCCGTGCGCACCATCGACGATCAGCCTCCGGTACCGGGCAACGACCTCTTCCTGAACCTCGACATCGACATCCAGGCCGTGGCCGAGCAGGCGCTGAAGAGCGGTCTCGACAAGGCCGCCCGCCGCGGCTCGTTCGGCTACGACGCGCCCAACGTCGGCGCGGTGGGGTCCACCGTCGTCCTCGACCCGAACAACGGCGGGGTCATCGCCATGGCGTCGTTCCCGAACTACGCCCCGGCCGACTTCAGCGACGGCATCAGCCAGACCGAGTGGTCGTTCCTCACCGACAAGGCCAACCACTTCCCGCTCAACAACTGGGCCCTCCAGGGTCAGTACGCCCCGGGCTCGACCTTCAAGCCCTTCACCGCCAACGCCGCCCTCACGGTCGGGTTGGTCACACCGCAGACCACGATCGAGGACCGCGGGGTCTACGAGATCCCCAACTGCAAGGACGAGCGGTGCGAGCGCACCAACGACGGGAGCAAGGCCTACGGACGGGTCGACCTCCGCCGGTCGCTCACCGTGTCGTCCGACGTCTACTACTACGGCCTCGGCGCCCAGTTCTGGATCCAGCGCGACAACCTCGGCGGTCCCGAGCGCATGGCCGACCTGCTCAAGGAGTGGGGGTTCTACGAGGACACCGGCATCGACCTGCCCAACGAGAAGGCCGGCCGCATCCCATCACCCGCGTGGAAGAAGCGGTTCTGCGAGGACACGCCCTGCATCGACGACCGGTGGTTCACGGGCGACAACGTGAACATGGCCATCGGCCAGGGTGACGTGCTCGTCACGCCGCTCCAGCTGGCGTCGGCCTACAGCACCCTGGGCAACGGCGGCACCCGCTGGGTGCCCCAGCTCGTGCGGGAGATCCGCCAGGCCCAGACCGAGGAGATCGTCCGCCAGATCAGCCCCGAGGCCATCGGCGCCGTCGACATGCAGCCGGATTGGCGGGCCGCGATGGTCGAAGGCCTCATCGGCGTGACCACCCAGGAGGGCGGCACCGCGGTCGGCGCCTTCGCCGGCTTCCCGAGCGGCACCTTCCCGGTGGCGGCCAAGACCGGCACGGCCCAGGTGAACAACAAGGCGCCCACGGCCGTGTTCGGCGCCTTCGCGCCGGCCGGCGCGCCGCAGTTCGCCATCTCCGTGCTCATGGAAGAGGCGGGCTACGGCGGCTCGGCGGCGGCGCCCGTCGCCCGGCGCCTGCTCGACGTGCTCTCCGGCACCGTGCCCAAGCCCGATGCCCTCGACTCCAACGCCGTGGCCGTCGACCCCGGGCTCATCCAGGACGTCGGGGACGTGCGCGACTGATGTCGACCTTCTCCGTCAGCCGTCCGAGCATCGGTCCCGGGGCCCTCAGCCGCCTGTCTCGCAACCCGGGTTCCCCGTGGCGCCACGTCGACGTGGTGCTCATCGGGTGCATCGCCGCCGTCGGTGCCATGGGCTGCCTGATGATCTTCAGCTCCACCCGGGGCCGCAACCCGTCCGACTTCGACACCGGGTTCGTGTCGAAGCAGCTCCTGTTCATGGCGATCGGCGGCGGCCTGATGGCCGTGGTCGCGTCGATCGACTACCGCCGCTATCGGGAGTTCGCACTGGTCGGCTACGGGGGAGTGCTGTTCCTGCTGCTCCTCGTCGTCACCGGTGTGGGCAGCGAGAAGAAGGGCACGCAGGCCTGGTTCCAGCTCGGACCGTTCCAGCTCCAACCCTCGGAGCTGGCCAAGATCGTCGTGATCGTGATGATCGCTGCCCTGTTGGCCCAGTGGGAGGGCGAGCTCGACTTCGCCCGCCTGGCCGCGCTCCTCGGCGTGGTGGCGGTGCCGATGGGCCTGATCCTGCTCCAGCCCGACCTCGGGACGGCGCTCGTGTTCGTGGCCGTCGGCATGGGGATGCTCCTGATCGGCGGCGCCCAGCTGAAGCACATCGTGGTCCTCACCGCGGTCGGTGTCGCGGGCGTGGCGTTCGTCCTCAACTCGGGGATGCTCGAGGAGTACCAGCAGTGCCGACTGACCTCGTTCCTCGAGCAGGAGAACCCCGACTGCGAGCAGCGGGGCTCGGGCTACAACGTCGAACAGGCCAAGACGGCCATCGGCTCCGGGAGCTTCCTCGGCAAGGGGCTCTTCGAGGGGACGCAGACCCGTCTCGACATCGTCCCCGAGCAGCACACCGACTTCATCTTCACCGCGGTGGGGGAGGAGCTGGGCTTCGTGGGCTCGGCCACCTTGCTCGTGCTGCTGTCGCTCATCGCCTGGCGGATCTGGCGGACCGCCCAGCTGTCGCGCGATCCCCTCGGCACGATGATCTGCGTGGGGGTCCTCGCCATGTTCGCGTTCCAGGTGTTCGAGAACATCGGCATGACGATGGGGATCATGCCCGTGACAGGCATTCCCTTGCCTTTCATGAGCTACGGCGGTTCCTCGACGCTCACGGTGTTCATCGCCATGGGCCTCGTCCTGAACATCCACATGCGCCGCTTCAGCTGACCGATGCTTGGGCCTCGGCGGGGGTCCAGTACCCTTCCGGGGAACCATGGTCGACGTCTGGGCCCTCTTGGAGCCCCACCTCGCCTCGGTGCAGAAGCCTGCGCGCTACATCGGCTGCGAGCTCGGCGCCGAGATCCCGGATCCCGCCCCCCACCGGGTCGGGTGGCTCTTGGTGTACCCGGACACCTACGAGGTGGGGTTGCCGAACCAGGGCCTCCAGATCCTCTACGAGATCCTGAACGAGCGTGACGACGCGCTCGCCGAGCGGGGCTACGCCCCCTGGACCGACCTCGAGGAGGTCATGCGGCGGGAGGCCATCCCGTTCTTCTCCGTCGACAGCCACCGCAGCGCCGACGAGTTCGACCTGATCGCCTTCAACCTCTCGGCCGAGCTCGTCTACACCAACCTCCTCAACTGCCTCGACCTGGCTGGGGTTCCTGTCCGGGCCGCCGACCGCACCGCCGACCACCCCCTGGTGGGGGCCGGCGGGCACGCCACCTACAACCCCGAGCCGCTGGCCGACTTCCTCGACTTCGTCGTCCTCGGCGACGGCGAGGAGGTGGTCAGTGAGATCAACGAGGTCGTCGCGACCTGGAAGGCCGGCGGCCGATCGGCCCGCATCGACGTCCTCCGGGCGTTGGCCGGCATCGAGGGCGTCTACGTCCCCAACCTCTACGAGGCCACCTACCTGCCCGACGGCCGGCTCGAGGCCATCTCGCCGATCGATCCGGCCGCGCCGGCCGTGGTCGAGAAGCGCACCATCGCCGACCTGGCCGACTGGCCCTACCCGAAGCAGCAGCTGGTGCCGCTCACCGAGGTGGTGCACGACCGGCTGAACGTCGAGGTGTTCCGGGGCTGCACGCGCGGCTGCCGGTTCTGCCAGGCCGGGATGATCACCCGGCCGGTGCGGGAGCGCCCCGCCGAGCAGGTGAAGCAGATGATCCAGCAGGGCATCCGTCGCACGGGGTACGACGAGGTGGCCCTCACCAGCCTCTCCACGGCCGACTTCTCCGGCATCACCGACGTCGTCACCGCCGCAGTCGACGACGACAGCATGGGCTGCGGGAACGTGTCGGTGAGCCTCCCGAGCCTCCGGGTGGACGCCTTCACCGTCGACGTGGCGGCCCAGATCCAGAAGGCCCGCCGCACGGGCCTCACCTTCGCCCCCGAGGCCGGCTCGTGGCGGATGCGCCAGGTGATCAACAAGCTGATCACCGAGGAGGACCTCTACGCGGCGGTGGGCTCGGCGTGGGACCAGGGCTGGAAGCGGGTGAAGCTCTACTTCCTGACCGGCCTCCCCACGGAGACCGACGAGGACACGCTCGGCATCATCGAGCTGGCCAAGGAGTGCGTGGCCCTGGCCAAGCGGGAGGGCAAGAACGCCTCCGTCACCGTGAGCATCGGCGGTTACGTGCCGAAGGCGTTCACGCCGTTCCAGTGGTTCGGCATGAACACCGAGGAGGAGCTGCGCCGCAAGGTCAACCTCCTGCGCGACGCAGCCCGGAAGCTCCACGGTGTGCAGGTGAAGTGGCACGATCCGAAGGCCAGCCTGATCGAAGGGCTCGTGAGCCGTGGCGACCGCCGGCTCGGACGCGTCATCGAACACGTCTGGCGCAACGGCGGCACGTTCCAGGAGTGGAGCGAGCACTTCCGCCTCGACCTGTGGCAGGACGCCATGGCGGCCTGCGGGCTCGACATGGACTGGTACTGCCACCGCCACCGCACCGAGGACGAGGTGCTCCCGTGGGACCACCTCTCGGCCGGGCTCCACAAGGACTTCCTGTGGCAGGACTGGCGCGACGCCCTCGACGAGCTCGGCCTCGAGGACTGCCGGTGGACCCCCTGCTACGACTGCGGCGCATGCACGGGCTACGGCATCGAGCACGTGGTGGCCTCGGCTGTCCCGCCCGCCGGGGGCAGCCAGGGCACCGGGCAGGGCGTCGTCCGGTCGGTCCCCGTGAGCCTCTCGCCCAGCAAGACCGTGGGGGTGGGGGCGTGAAGCAGCGGGTCCGCTTCTCGAAGCGGGGCAAGATCCGCTTCCTCTCCCACCGCGACCTGGCCCGGGTGTGGGAGCGCACCCTCCGCCGGGCCGCGGTGCCCGTGGCCTACAGCGAAGGGTTCTCGCCCCGACCCCGCCTCAGCTTCGGGTTGGCCCTGTCCACCGGCCACGAGAGCCTCGGCGAGTACCTCGACATCGACGTCGCGCCGCACGCCGAGCTGGCTCCGGCCGACCTCCCGGATCGGGTGGCTCCCCACCTCCCCAACGGCATGGTCGCCCAGGCGGCCATCGCGCTCGAACCCGGCACCGAATCCCTCCAGCAGGCGGTGGTCAGCTGCAGCTGGGAGATCGAGGTGCTCGGTCCGCAACCGACCGAGGCGGCCCAGCGGGTCGCCGAGGTCCTCACCCTCGACACCCTGCCGATCAACGTCGATCGCAAGGGCAGCACCGTCGAGCTCGACGCTCGTCCGGCCATCCTCCACCTCGAGGTGGCCGCTCCCGAGCCGACCCCCCCTGGGGTGGCCGACCTCCGCGCGAGCACCCTGCTCGTGGCCGAGATCGCCACCCAAACCCGCAGCCTCCGCCCCGCGGAGCTGGTGCGCGCCCTCGGCGCGAACTGGCACGAGGGCCTGGTGCTGCGAACCCACCAATGGACGATGGTCGACGGCGCTCGCTGCGAACCGATCCCCCTAGGGGACGGCGCCCGCAGCGCGACGTCGACGCCGCACGCAACGGTGCGTGCATCATGAGAAGGGATCTCCTCGATGACCGATCTCCCCACGGACCGCCCCCAGAGCGGTTCAGCGGCGCCGACTCCCGCAGCGACGCCGGCACCGGGGCCGAGCGCCACGCCCCCCACGGGGCCTGACACCACCTCGCCGGCGAGCAACGCCGGCAGTGCAGGCTCGTCGGGAAGCGGGCCGGCCCGGCCCGGCGAGTCCGCCGACGCCGGTGGTCCGGGTCAGAAC
>JALYWQ010000282.1 GCA_030852625.1 Actinomycetota bacterium | reverse complement strand
TCGCCGTCCTCGAAGTTCCGCCGCCGAACCCGCATCGTCCCGCCCTCCGTACCGCCGTTCGTCCCCCCGTGGTCGCAGCATCACACCGAGTGGTTGGGGATCGGTTGCGACGAGGTTGCGCCCATTTGTGCGCCAGCGAACACAGACGCCACCGGCTGCGTGCGGCTCGGCACGGAACGCTCTGGCGAGCGTCCGTACAGTGACTGTCGTGGGCACGACGTTGCGGGTGTTGGGCACCATCGACATGGAGGTGGACGGGCAGCCGGTGGCCATCGGCGGCCGTCGCGAACGGGCCCTCCTCACCGTCCTGCTCGTGGCGCGCGGCCAGGTGGTGTCGGTCGATCGGCTGGCCGAGGAGCTCTGGGACGGATCACCGCCCCCGAAGGCCACCTCGGCACTGCGGGTGCACGTGTCCCGGCTCCGGAAGGCCCTCGCGGAAGCCGACCTCCCCGACAACCTGCTGACGAGGGCGCCGGGCTACCTGCTGCTCCTCGACGGGATCGAGCTCGACGCCGAGCGGCTCGAGGCCCAGGCGATCGCGGGTCGCCGGCTCCTCGAGGACGGTGACGCACGGGAAGCGGCCACCGTGTTGCGAAGGGCACTGTCGCTCTGGGGCGGCTCCCCCTTCGCCGACCTCGGTGACCTGCCCGCGGCGCGCCTCGAGGCCCAGCGCCTGGAGGGCATCTACTGCACCGCGCAGGAGGACCGCATCGAGGCCGACCTGGTGCTCGGACGGCACCGCGACCTCACCGCGGAGCTCGAGCTCCTCGTCCACCGGTATCCCACACGCGAACGGCTCTGGGGCCAGCGCATGCTGGCGCTCTACCGATCCGGCCAGCAGAGCGACGCGCTGGCCGCCTACCGCGAGCTGCGGGAGCGCCTGGCCGACGAGCTGGGCATCGACCCGAGCCCCGCGCTGCAGCAGCTGGAGGTGGCGATCCTCTGCCAGGACCCGGCCCTCGACCTCGCCAGCCGGTCCGTGCCCGATCGGACCGGTCCCCCCACGGTGCTCGCGGCGCGTCCGCTCGACCCCGAGCGGGAGGAGTTCGACGATCCCGCCCTCGACGAACCGCTGCCGCTCCCGATGCTCGAGGGCGTCGCCGGCGGCCCGTTCGTGGGACGAACCGTCGAGCTCGAACGCCTCACCCGAGCCTGGGCGCGGTGCGTCGGCGGTGAGCGACACCGCGTGTTCCTGGCCGGGGACCCCGGCATCGGGAAGTCGACGCTGGCGGCGAAGATGGCCGCCGGCGCCCACGCCGGGGGCGGCACCGTCCTCGTCGGCCATTGCGACGCCGACGCCCTCGTGCCGTACCAGCCCTTCGTGGAGGCGTTGCGCCGCTACGTCGCGGCCTGCCCCGCCCGCAGCCTCGAGCGCCGGTCGCGGGCCGACCTGTCCGAGCTCACCCGGCTGGTGCCGGAGCTGGCCGACAAGGTCCCGGGCCTCCAGCCGCTCGTGGAGCGTGGCGACGCCGACCGGCTGCGCCTGTTCGAGGCCGTCAGCACGGTGCTGGAGGAGGCGTCGTTCGAGCACCCGGTGCTGCTCGTGCTGGAGGACCTCCACTGGGCCGATCGGGCCACCGTGCTGATGCTCCGCCACCTGGCTCGACGCACCGAGGCATCGCGGGTGTTCCTGCTCGGCACCTACCGCGACGTCGACCTCGATCAACGCCACCCGCTCATCGACCTGCTGTCGGAGCTCCGCCGTGACCAGCTCGGCGAGCGCTTCCAGTTGCGGGGGCTCGATCCGGCCGAGATCGAGTCGATGCTGATCGCCGAGGCCGGGGGCGAGCTCGGTGACTCGGGAGCCCGCCTGGCCGGTGCCCTCCACCGCGACACCGGCGGCAACCCCTTCTTCCTCCGCGAGGTCGTCCGGCAGCTCCGAACCGAGGTGGGCGACGCCGCCCGGTGGCACGAACGGTTGCGCAGTGGCGAGCTGGGGCTGCCCGAGGGCGTGCGCGAGGTGGTGGGGCGACGGGTGAGCTCTCTCTCCGACGATGCCGCCAAGGTGGTGGCGGCGGCCGCCGTCGCCGGCGTCACCTTCAGCCTCGAGGTGGTCGAAGCGGTCACCGGCCTGCCGGCCGACACCGTGCTCGACGGGGCCGAGGCCGCCGCCCACGTGGGGCTCATCAGCGAGGTCGAGCGCCAACCGGGCTGGTTCCAGTTCACGCACGCCCTCAACCGGGAGGTCGTGTACACCGAGCTGAGCACCGTCCGCCGGCTGCGCCTGCACCGTCTCGTCGGCGAGGAGCTCGAGCGCCGAGCCGAGCGAGGTGCCGCGCCGAGCCACCGGACGCTCGCCTACCACTTCCTCGAAGCCGGCCCGGCCGGCGACTGCCAGGCCAAGGCCATCGGGTACTGCCGGCTGGCGGGTGCGGCAGCGATGGCGCAGCTGGCCTACGAGGAGGCCGCCGACCACTACGAGCGGGCCCTCGAGGTGGCCGCCGACATGGACGTGGTGGACCCCGCCACGGAGATCGACCTCCTGCTCGAGCTGGGCTTCGTGCACTGGCGGGCGGGGGCCACGGCCATGGCGCCGGCCTTCGAGCGCGCTGCCGATCTGGCTCGCCGGGCTGATGACGCCGAACGGTTCGCCCAGGCCGTGCTCGGCCGCGGGCTCGGCGCCGGAGGGTTCGCGGCGTCGGTCCGCGCCAGCGACACCTTGATCACGCTCACCACCGAAGCGCTCGAGTGGCTCGGCCCCGACGACCGGGGCTTGCGCGTCCGCCTGATGTCTCGCCTCGCTGCCGAGCTGTACTTCACGCCCCGCTGGCAGGAGGCACGAACCCTGGCCCGTGACGCCGTGGCGATGGCGCGTCGCCTCGCCAACCCCCGGGCCCTCCTCACCGCGCTGGATGCGGAGGCGTGGGCCACCTTCGCCCTCGACGCCCCGCCGCCCGAGCGGGTCCGGAAGGCCGAGGTCGTCCTGGCCATGGCCCTCGAGCAGGGAGACCTCGAGATCGCCTACCGCGCCGAGTTCCTGCAGCAGCAGACCCTGCTCGAGATCGGCGATTTCGCGGGCGCGGACGCCGCCTGCGCCAGGGTCGAGGACATCGTGCGGGAACTCCGCATGCCGCGCTTCGTCCCGTGGGTGCGGTCGTACCAGGCCACCCGGGCCTTCGTCGCCGGCGAGCTGGCCCGGGCCGACGAGTTGGCCGCGCGCGCCCTCGAGGAGAGCATCGACCGGGGAATCGACCACGAGGGCGCGCAAGCCCTGATCGGCGGACAGAAGATGGCGCTGCGGGTGTACCGCGGCGGGCTCGAGCCGATGGTGCCATTCCTCGAGGCCATGGTCGACGACCTCGCCTACCAGAACGTGGTGCGAGCCATGCTGCCGGTGCTGCACCACGAGCTCGACCAGCCGGCCGAGGCCCGGGCCGCCTGGCAGCAGTCGGTGGTCGGAGTCGACGAGGTGCCGCGCGACGCCGCCTGGCTCGTCTTCATGTGGGCGGTGGGATCCACGGCCAAGTTCGCCGACGGCGGCGAGCACGCCGAGCACCTGTACCGCCTGATCCTGCCCTTCGCCGATCGGTGGGCGGTGTCGACCTCCTCGATCTGCTTCGGCCCGATGTCGCTCCCGCTCGGCGTGCTGGCCTCCACGCTCGAGTGGCACGAGGTGGCGGTGACCCATCTCGAGAACGCGGTGGCCGCGGCTCGGGCCGTCCCTGCGCCGGTGTTCGAGGCCTCGGGCCTGGCCCAGCTGGCCGACGCCCTGATGAGCTGGGGCACGCCCGAGGCGTTGGTCCGGGCCCGGGAGGTCGCGGTCCTGGCCGCCAAGCAGGCCGACGACCTCGGGCTGGTCACCCTCGTGCACCGGCTCGAGCAGCTGCAGCTCGGCTGACGTCGGGTTTGGGCTGGACCGGCCAGCGGTACGATCCGAGCCCGCGCCAGGTCGTGGTGCGACGCACCAGAGGGGGAGCAGATGGCGAGTCGTCGGTCGAAGCGCAGCCGCAACGTGCGTCGAGCGGTCGCCCTAGCGGCCACTGCTGGCGGTGCCACCGTGGTCGTCCGGCAGGTCGCCGGGCAGAAGTGGGCCACCGACGACGATCCCTGCGGGCCCGAGGGGTTCACCCTCCCCGACGGCGACCACCGCACGGTCCCCACCGATGACGACGCCGAGCTGGCCGTCACCCTCACCGGCCCGGCCGACGGGCCCGTCGTCGTGCTGTCGCACTGCTGGACGGGGAGCCGAGCCTTCTGGTCGCCGGTGGCCCGGATGCTCGCGGCCGACGGTCACCGGGTGGTGCTCTACGACCACCGGGGCCACGGTGCGTCGACCGCCGGTGACGGTCGCACCGATCTCGAGAGGCTGGCTGAGGACCTGCGGGCCGTGCTCGAGGAGCTCGATCTCACCGACGCCGTGCTGGCCGGCCACTCGATGGGCGGCATGACGATCCAGGCCCTCGCCAAGGACCACCCCGACGTGGTCCGGGCGCGCGTTCGAGGCATCGCGCTGGTCGCCACCGCCGCCAAGGTCGTGCCCCGCCCGATGCCAGCCGCGGCCATCGAGGCCGTGCTCGGGGACCGGGCCATCGGCGGGTGGTTCCGGGGTCCCGCCGGCGTCCGGATGGTGCGGGGCGCCCTCGGACAGGTGGCCCACCGGGCCCATGTGGAGGCCACCCGCGACCACTTCATCGACACCGTCGCCGCCGCCCGCACCGGGTTCCTCGTGGCCATGAGCCAGATGGACCTCCGGCCGGGCCACGTGAACATCGAGGTGCCCACCACGATCGTGGTCGGCACCCGTGACCGCCTCACCCCGATCGCCCTGGCCAAGGCCATGGAGCGCTCCATCCCGAAGGCCGAGCTGATCGTCATCCCGAAGGCCGGTCACATGCTCCCGATCGAGCACCCCGCGGAGATCGCGGCGGCGATCGAGTCGCTCACGCCCATCGGCGACGCCCGCACGAAGGCCGCGGCGACGAACTAGTCCCGGACGCGCCACGGCGGTCCCGGAGGACCGCCGTGGTGTCGTGTGGTCGGAACCGGCGTCGATCCGGTGACCTTCCGCTTTTCAGGCGGACGCTCTGCCAACTGAGCTACCCGACCGCGACTTGCTCTCGATTGTGGCGGTCCCGACGGGATTTGAACCCGCGACCTCCGGCTTGACAGGCCGGCGTGCACTCCAAACTGCACCACGGGACCAGATGTGACTTCATTGCTGCACCCCCAACGGGATTCGAACCCGTGCTGCCGGCGTGAAAGGCCGGTGTCCTAGGCCGCTAGACGATGGGGGCTTGATCCCCGTTGAGGGTAGGGGCGCGAACTTAGCAGCGCCGCCTTCGGCCACCGCAAAGCGATGCGGTCGTCGCGCTCACGAGAGCGGATCGGTGTCGGTGGGCGGCGGCAGGCCCGCCTCGAGGGCGTCCACGATCTCGCTCATGAGGTAGCCGAGGTAGTCGTAGACACCGAGCAGCGGGGCGGCCGGGTCGTCGAGGTCCACCTCGACCGGCTCCTCCGACACGTCGAGGCGTGTGCCGAGCACGAGGCGCAGGTCGTTGATGGCCTGCATCCACGCGGTGACCTGCTCCTCGTCGAGCTCGGTGGCCGCCGGTGCCGTCTCCTGCACGGTGGCCAGGTTGGCCAGTCGACGCTCGAGCAGGTCGTCGCGCACCAGCTGCTGGTACTCCCGGTCCCGTTCGACGTCGTCGTGGTAGGCGGTGGGGAACAGCCGTCGCACCGCGGGGTCGTCGGTAGTGGCGGCGAGCAGCTCGGACAGCTGCCCGGCGAGGTCGTCGAGCACCTCCCGCTCGATCTCCGGCAGGGCCAGCTCGTAGCGGCCGTCGCGGGTGCGCCGGATGCGGGACTTCCGGAACAGGCCCACCGATCAGTCGTCCTGCTGCATCGTGGCCCAGAGGCCGTGCTCGTGGAGCTTGAACACGTGGAGCTCACAGGTCTCCCGGGGGCCGTTGGCCACGACGGCCCGACCCTCGGTGTGCACCTGCAGCATCAGCCGGTCCGCCTTCTCCTTGGCGTAGCCGAACAGCTTCTGGAGCACGAAGCTCACGTACGACATCAGGTTGATGGGGTCGTTCCACACCAGCACGATCCAGGGGCGGTCGGGCTCGGTGGTGGTGTCGCCGGTGGGCTGCTCGACCTCGACCGGCTGCGGCATCGTCATGCGGTGACCGCCGCCGTGTCCGCGACTGGTGCGGCGAGCTCGTCGAGCGGTTCGCTGAGCCCGAGCCGGAAGCGCAGCGCGGCGGCCCACACGATCACGGAGCCGAGCACGTGGAGCCCGACCAGGGCCTCGGGCACGCCGGTGAAGTACTGGAGGTACCCGAGGGCCCCTTGCGCGGCGATGGCGCCGAGGAGCACGCGGCCCCGGGCTGCCGCGGCAGGGCTCACGTCGCCCCCCTCGGCCCGGGCCAGCACGAAGATCGTCACGCCGAGCAGCAACCACACGGCGGTGCTGTGGAGCGGCACGACGGTGCCCACGTCGAAGGGCAGGCGATCGGCGGCCTCGTCGCCGCCGTGAGGGCCGCTCCCGGTGACGAGGGTGCCGGTGACGAGGACGATGCCGGCCAGCACGACCACGGCGGTGGACCACCGAACGAGGGTGGGCGTGGCTGCGGCTCGGCGGGGCCCCGGTGGCTCGGAGGCACGGTGGTGCAGGAGGACGGCGACCGCGACGAGCACCGCGGAGAGGAGGTAGTGGCCGGCCACCGCGATCGGGGTGACGTGGAGGATCACCACGAGCCCCCCGAGCAGGGCCTGGCTGAACACGCCGGCCACGAGGAGCCAGGAGAGCCGGGTGAGGTCGTCGCGCTGCGGGTCACGGCGGCGGGAGCCGAGGACGGCCAACGCCACGGCCACCGAGACGGCGCCGGTGAAGAGGCGGTTGACGAACTCGATCCACCCGTGCCCGCCGGTGGCGCCCCGGGGCACGAGCGATCCGTCCTCGCAGTTGGGCCACGTGGGGCACCCCATGCCGGAGCCCGTGAGTCGCACGGCCGCGCCGGACACGACAATCGCTGCGAGGGCGACGAGCGCTGCGACGGTGATCAGGCGGTAGGCCCGCGGGCTGATCGGTGACCGCAACATCGAGGAACTGCGAACCCGAGGGGTGGCCACGACGACCAGGGTAGGTACCCCCGGTCGGAACGCTCCACACGACGCCGGCTCGGTTCGCCCACGTGAGGGGCGCGGGCCTAACGTGAGCCGTCGTGTCCGCTTCCCGGCTCAGCACCCGCGCCCGGATCGGGGCCTACGTGGCCCTCACGAAGCCACGCATCATCGAGCTCCTGCTCGTGACCACGGTGCCCACGATGGTGGTCGCCGAGCGGGGCATGCCCTCCCCGTGGCTCATGGCCTGCACCGTCTTCGGAGGCACCCTCGCCGCCGGCGGCGCCAACGCCATCAACATGGTCGTCGACCGCGACATCGACCGGATCATGGAGCGCACCAAGAACCGGCCCCTCGTCACCGGCGCCATGTCGCCCCGAGCAGCGCTCACCTTCGCCATCGCGCTCGAGGTGGTGGCGTTCGCCCTGCTGTGGTGGACGGTCAACCTGCTGAGCGCAGCCCTGGCCGTGGCAGCCTGCCTCTTCTACGTGTTCGTGTACACGCTGTGGTTGAAGCGCAGCTCGAGCCACAACATCGTGATCGGCGGCGCCGCCGGTGCCGCACCGGTGCTCATCGGCTGGAGTGCGGTCACCAACTCGCTCGACTGGGCCCCGATCATCCTCTTCGCGGTGATCTTCTACTGGACCCCGCCCCACTTCTGGGCCCTCGCCATCCGGTACAAGGACGACTACGCAGCCGTCGACGTGCCCATGCTCCCCGTGGTGGAGAGCCTGAAGCGCACCTCCGAGCGGATCCTGCTCTACACGCTCCTGTTGTGGGCGCTGACGGTGGCCTTCTCGCCGGTGGCGGGCATGGGCCACCTCTACCTGGGGTCGTCGATCGTCCTCGGTGGCGTCTTCACGTGGTACGCCGTGCGCCTTCGGCGCTTCCCAGAGCCCCTCGTGACCGCCGCCCCCGGGGGCGCGGCCGAGCTCGAGCTCCGCGCGGCGGCCATGCGCATGTTCACCTGGTCGATCACCTACATCACGCTGCTGTTCGGGGCCATGGCACTCGACCAGCTGCTCCGTTCGGGCTGGTAGCCCAGGTTCGAAGGCCTGACCGTCACGTGACTAGATTCCCAAGCCAGACCCGTCCCTTCCCACAGGACCCTGCATGACCGTCACCGCAGAAGCTCCTGCCGCCGCGCCGGCGACCACGGAGCCCCCGGCCCAAGCCGCCCCCCTTCCCGGGTTGGCGGCCGTGCTCGGCTCGGCCGACCACAAGGTCGTCGGCCGCGTGTGGATCGTCGCCGCGCTCATCCACCTCGCCCTCGGCGGCGTGGCGAGCGTGGCGGTGGCCGCCGAACGGATCGACAGCGCCTCGTTCGACATCCTGGGCGGTGACTGGTTCACCCAGATCGCCACCTACCGGTCGATCGGCCTGGCCTTCCTCTTCCTCCTGCCCTTCACGATCGGCATCGCCACCTCGGTGGTGCCGCTGCAGGTCGGGGCACCCACGCTGGCGTTCCCCCGTGCCGCGGCGGCCGCCGCCTGGACCTACCTCTTCGGCGGCGCCCTCGTCATCGCCTCCTACGGCATCGACGGGGGCCTCGGCGGCTCCGACACCGACGGGGTCCGGCTCTTCGTGGCCTCGTTCGTGCTCGTGCTCGTCGCCCTCACGGTGGCCTGGATCGCGGTGGTCACCACCGTGATCGCCCTCCGCCCCCGCGGGTTGCGCCTCAACCGGGCGCCGCTCTTCGCCTGGTCCACCGTGGTGGCCGGCGGCGTGTGGATCGTCACCCTCCCGGTGCTGGCCGGCCTGGCCGTCCTCTCCTACCTCGACGTCCGCTACGGCACCCCGCTCGGCGGCGACAGCACCGCCATCTACGCCCGCATCGCCTGGGTCTTCAGCACCCCGGCGGTCTACGCCTTCGCCATCCCGGCCCTCGGCGTCATCGGCTCGGTGGTCCCCGTGTTCCTCCAGACCCGTCACCAGCAGCACCGCGTGGCCCAGGGCCTGATCGGGGCCTTCGGAGCGCTGTCGATCGGTGCCTGGACGATGCCCCGCTTCGGCGACCTCGGCCGCCCGTGGCTCTACGAGGGCCCGTGGATCGTCGTGTCGTTCGCCATCCTCGTCCCGGTGCTCGGCCTGGTGGGCCTCTGGGCCCTCACCGCCCAGCGGGGCAAGCCGGTGGTCGGCAGCCCGTTGCTCTTCGCCGTCGCCTCGCTCCTCGTCCTGCTGCTCGGCCTGGCCGCCGGCGCCGTGCAGGCCATCAAGCCGATCGAGACGATCGTCGACGGTGACGGCACCCCGCTGTGGGGCACCGCCTGGAGCACCGGCGTGAGCTCGCTCGTGCTCCTCGCCGCCGGCATCGCGCTGTTCGGTGCGCTCGTCTACTGGGCGCCGAAGATCCTCGGGCGCACCCTCGCCGACACACCGGTGAAGGGCCTGGTCCCGCTGTTCCTGCTCGGTGCGCTGGTGTGGGGCGTGCCCCAGCTGGTCGCCGGCCTCTTCGGCCAGCCGGGGGACCCCGGGCTGCGGGCGGGCGACAACGTCGACCTGCTCGAGACCCTGAGCCTCGTGTCCACCGTGGGGGCCGCCCTGCTGGCCCTGGCCGTGATCGGCCTCGTGGGCCTCATCGCCAAGAGCCTCGCCGGCGACGACGCGGCCGCCGACGACCCGTGGAACGGCCACACCCTCGAGTGGGCCACCACCTCCCCGCCCCCGCCGGGCAACTTCACGGAGCTGCCGGCCATCACGTCCGAGGCGCCGCTCTACGACGCCCGCCGTCCTTCCGAGGAGGTCTCCGCCTGATGTCGGGTGCCGTCACCGCCAGCCCCCTCGTCGACGCGCCGCCGCCGCTCGCCCGCCGCCCGCGCGTCCTGTTCATCGGTGCCGCCCTCGGTGCCGCCGCCTCGGCCCTCGTCGTGCTCACGATGCTCGCCGCCTACCTGCAGGTGCGGTCCGACAACCTCGCCGTCGGGCTGCCCACGCTGCCCGAGGGCACCGTCCTCCCGCTCACGCCGGGTCACATGGCGATGACGACGTTCCTCATGTCGGCCGTCACGGTCGCCTGGGCCGTCTACGCGCTGCGCAACGGCGACCGGTCGCACGCCTACGTGGCCCTCGGCCTCACCCTGCTGCTCGGCGCTGCCAACATCGTCGAGACCGTCTACCTGTACCAGCAGCTGGCCCTGCCCACCACCAGCACCCCGATGGGCACCCTGCTCTACGCCACCACCGGCGCCCACCTCGTGATGATGATCGCCGGCCTGGTGTTCATCGCCGTGATGGCCTTCCAAGCCCTCGGCGGCCAGCTGAGCGGTCGGGATGCCGAGGGCATGACCGCCGCCGCTCTCTACTGGTACGTCGTCATCGCCGTGTACACCGCCATCTGGTACGGCATCTACATCACCAAGTAGTCCCGTCCCCTTCCCAACGAAAGCCGCTCTTCCACGATGCTCACCACCGGTTCCAAGTGGTTCCTCGGTCTCGGGATCGTCTCGATCGTGCTCGCGGCCGCCTATGGGTGGACCACGGGTGGCTCCGGGCTCGGCCCCCTCACCCTCGGCTACCACGGCGGCGTCGGCGAGCACCTCGGGTACACCGTGCTGCTCTCCATCGGCCTGGCCAGCGTGTTCCTCGGTCTCGTCACCGTCGCCGCCCGTGATGCCGACGCCGGCGCCCTCGCCGGGCTGGCCGGCACCGACGACGCGCCCGCCGCCGTCGCACCCGCCCACCGGGCCTACTGGCCGATCCTCGGTGCCTTCGGCGCCACGATGGTGGTGCTCGGCCTGGTGATCAGCAACGCCATGTTCATCGGCGGCCTCATGGTGCTCGGCGTCGTGCTGGTGGAGTGGATGGTGCTGGCGTGGTCCGACCGGGCCACCGGCGACCCCGAGGTCAACGCCCTCGTCCGCCTCCGTATCATGGGCCCCTACGAGGTCCCGCTGGCCGGCACTGCCGTCGCCGGCATCTTCATCTTCGCCTTCTCCCGCCTCTTCCTCACCTCGTCGAAGCTCGGCGCCGTGTGGGTCGCCACCGCCGGAGCTGCGGTGATCTTCCTGGTCGGAGCGCTCATCGCCGCCCGACCCAAGCTCTCCGCCAACGTCATCGCCGGGCTGATGCTGCTCGCCGGCGCCGGCGTGGCCACCGCCGGGATCGTCGCCGCCGCACGCGGCGAGCGGTACATCGAACCGCACCACACCGAGGAGCACGCGCCCGCCGACGGCGAAGCTGAAGGCGAAGCCGAGGGCGAGGCCGACCACGGTTCCGAGCTCCGCCCGTTGCTCCCCGAGGGCACCAGGCAGCTCACGACCACCACGACGGAGGCAGAGGGTTGAGGAACATCCGCCCGGAGGGGCCCCGTCGCTCACGCGGCCTGAAGCTGGCTGCGATCACGCTGCCGCTCTTCCTCGCGCTGAGCGCCTGCGCCAAGGACGCGCCGCTCGACACCCTCGAGCCGAAGGGCCCCGAGGCCCGCACCATCGACAACCTCGTCAACCCGGTGTTCCTGATCGCCGGCGTCGTGTTCGTCCTCGTCCAGGGCGGCGTGCTGGTCCTCGCCTGGTACTTCCGCAAGCGGAAGGACGACGACGGCAGCCTCCCCACCCAGGTGCACGGCAACACCAAGCTCGAGCTCGGATGGACCTTCCTGCCGGCGGTCCTCCTCGCCGGCGTGGGTGCGGCGTCGGTGCTCACCATCCTCGACCTCGACGATCGTCCGGCCGACGCCATGGAGGTCACCGTCATCGGTCAGCAGTGGTGGTGGGAGTACCGCTACGACATCGACGACGACGGCGAGGACGACATCGTCACCGCCAACGACCTCGTGATCCCGGCCGGGAAGCCGGTCACCCTCCGGATCCAGTCGCGCGACGTGATCCACTCCTTCTGGATCCCGGCCCTCAACGGCAAGCGGGACGCCGTGCCGGGTCGTGAGCACCCGCTGCTGATCCAGGCCGACGAGCCCGGCGTGTACCGCGGCCAGTGCACGGAGTTCTGCGGCCTGTCGCATGGCTTCATGCGGATGCGCGTGGTGGCGCTCGACGAGCAGGCCTACGCGGCGTGGAGCGAGAACCAGCTCGCGGGCGCTGCGGTGCCCACCGGCGAGCTGGCCGCCGAGGGCCACGAGATCTTCCGCACGTCGTGCTCGCAGTGCCACCTCGTGCAGGGTGAGGGCGGGAACGAGGACATCTTCGACGGCGCCGCCCTCGTGTCTGGTGCGGCACCCGACCTCACCCACTTCGCCAGCCGGGGGGTGTTCGCCGGGGCCGTGTTCGACCTCTGGCGGGACGTCGACGGCAACGGCGAGGTCGACCTCGACGAGCTGGGCAAGGAGCTCAACGTGGCGCAGCTGAAGGCCTGGCTCCGGAACCCACCGGCGGAGAAGCCGATGGCGCCTGACGGTGCGCGTGGCATGCCCAACCTGAACCTGAGCGAAGAGCAGATCGATGCGCTCGTCGCCTACCTCGAGACGCTGGAGTAGCACCTGACATGGCGATCATCGAGCGACCCGCCGACAACCTGGCCCTGCCGTCCGGCGCCCCCGGCGCCCAGGCTGCCCTGGGTGTCTTTGCCCGCCCCCGCGCCAAGAGCGGGTGGCGAGCATGGGTGAGCACCGTCGATCACAAGAAGATCGGGATCATGTATGGCGTCTCCGCCATGTTCTTCCTGGTCATCGGCGGCTTCGAAGCCCTCCTGATCCGAGCCCAGCTGGCGGCTCCTGGTCAGAAGCTGCTCTCGGCCGACCTGTACAACCAGGTCTTCACGATGCACGGCGTCACCATGATCTTCCTCGTGGTGATGCCGCTCGGTGCGGCCTTCATGAACTACCTGATCCCGCTGCAGATCGGTGCTCGTGACGTCGCCTTCCCCCGCCTCAACGCGCTCAGCTTCTGGACCTTCCTCTTCGGCGGCCTGTTCCTGAACACGTCGTGGCTCCTCGGCGGCGGCGCCGACGGCGGCTGGTTCGCCTACGCCCCCAACACCGGGGTGATCTTCTCGCCGAGCCACGGCATGGACTTCTACGCCATCGGCATCCAGATCACGGGCATCGCCTCGCTCGTCGGTGGCGTCAACCTCGTGGTCACCGTCCTCAACATGCGGGCGCCGGGCATGACGATGATGAAGATGCCGGTGTTCACCTGGATGAGCCTCGTCACCCAGGTGCTGCTCGTGTTCGCCATGCCGGTGATCTCAGTGGCGCTGTTCCTGCTCACCTTCGACCGCCTCTTCGACGCCAACTTCTTCAACGTGGCCGCCGGCGCCGATCCGCTCCTCTGGGAGCACCTGTTCTGGATCTTCGGTCACCCGGAGGTCTACATCCTGATCCTGCCGGCCTTCGGCATCGTGTCGGAGATCATCCCGGTGTTCTCCCGCAAGCCGATCTTCGG
>JALYWQ010000266.1 GCA_030852625.1 Actinomycetota bacterium | reverse complement strand
AGGCAGGCCTCGTGGAGGAAGCCGAAGCCGTGCAGCCGTCCGCCCGAGAGCTGGCCGCCGTTGGTGTTGAGCGGCAGCTCGCCGTCGAGGGCGATGCGGGTGCCGCCCTCCACGAAGGGACCGCCCTCCCCCTTGCCGCAGAAGCCGAGCGCTTCGAGCCAGGCCAGGGTGATGAAGCTGAAGCCGTCGTAGGCCTCGAGGAGGTCGACGTCGGCCGGGGTGAGGTCGGTGCGGGTCCAGAGCATCGACGCCGCGTCCCGCAGGGCCATCGTGGTGAGGTCGCCCCACTGGTCCCAGCTCGGACGGTCGTGGATGGCCGATCCGATGGCCTCGATGCGCACCGGTGGGCGGCGCAGGTCGGCCGCCGAGTCGGCGCGGGAGACGACGACGGCCACGCTGCCGTCGGCGGGCACGTCGCAGTCGTAGAGGCAGAGCGGCTCGGAGATCATCCGCACGTCCAGGTAGTCGTCGAGCGACATCGGGTCGGTGTAGATGGCATTGGGGTTCAGGGCCGCGTTGCGACGGGCGTTCACCGCGATCTGGCCGAGCTGCTCGCGGGTGGTGCCGAACTCGTGGAAGTGGCGGGCCGCCATCATCCCGATCCAGTTGGCCGCCGACGCCGCGCCGTAGGGCAGCACCCACTGCAGGAACCCGCCCATGCGGAAGTCGCCGCCTCCCCCGCCCATGGTCACCGAGGACCGACCCTTGTCGCCCTGGGCCGAGGCCTCGGTGACGGTACGGAAGCACACCACGTGGTTGGCCAGTCCCGTCGCCACCGCGGCGACCGCGTTGACGACGGCACCCAGCTGGCCGGGCAGCTCCATGCCGCCGGCGAACCAGTTGAGCTTGAGGCGAAGGGCGTCCTGCAGCTCGGTGACCCCGACGCCCGAGAAGCCCGGCGGGACGTCGAGGGCCCCGGGGTAGGTGGCGATGCCGTCGATGTCGTCGCGCGTGAGGCCGGCGTCCTCGATGGCCCGCAGCACCGACTCCACCGTGAGGTCGATCGGCGTGCGGTAGATGCGCCGGCCCACCTGCGACATCCCGACGCCGGAGATCACGGCGTTGCGCTCACCGATGGTGGCGGCGGTCACGAGGCCACCGCCGGCCGGAAGAACGGGAGCCACACGTCGTCGTACTGCTCGAAGACCACATCGACCGCCATGCCGAAGCGCACGTCGTCGATGGCCACGTCGACGAGGTTGGTGGTGAGCCGCAGGCCCTCCTGCTCCACCAGCTCGACGATCGCCACCACGTAGGGCGGGTCGAAGCCCGGGATCCAGGGCTGGTGGTTGACGGTGAAGGTGTGGACGCTGCCCCGCCCCGACACCGTGTCGGGCTCGATCGAACGGCTGAGGCAGCTCGGACACACCGGGCTCGGCGGGTGGATCCACCATCCGCAGTCGAGGCACCGCAGGAAGCGGAGCTGTCCCTGCTCGCCTCCGGTCCAGAAGTGGCGGTTGCTGTCGTCGACGCGTGGCAGCACGCGGAACGGCTTGTCGGTCATCCGGGGCGACACTAGAGCCGGTAGATCCGCTCGGCGTTCGCCGCGAACAGCTGGTCCCGCTCCGTCGCCGAGCAGCCGGCGGCGAGGGTGGCGTAGGCCGTCCAGAGCTCGTCGAGGGTGCCGTGGAGGCCGTCGACCGGGAAGTTGCTGGCGAAGCAGCAGCGGTCGACGCCGAACAGCTCGATGGCCGGCTCGATCCAGCGCGCCAGCACCGCCGGGTCCATCGTGCCCAACGGCATGGCCAACCCGGACAGCTTGCAGTGGACGTTGGGGCCGACGGCTGCCAGCGCGGTGAGGCCACGGAGCCACGCGGCCCGCTCGTCGTCGTCACCGGACCGGGGCCACCCGGTGTGCTCGACGACGACGGTGAGGTCGTCGTGGCCGACCAGGCCAGCCGCAGCGCCCTCCAGCCCGTCGGTGCGGGCCATGAGCTCGAACAGCAGCCTCCGATCGGCCAGAGCACGCAGCACCTCCGGCCTCGGGAGCGGTGCCGTGAGCGCCCCCATGGGCCGCACGCCACGGAAGCGGCTGGCCGCCAGCTGGCGGTCGAGGAACGCTTCGGCCTCGGCGAGGGTCGCTGCGGGCGGCAGGCCCCCGATGATGGCGGCGGGCTGTCCGTCGACCTCGGCTCGGCGGTCGAGGTGGAGGGTCTCGTCGACGGAGTGGACGCCGGTCGCCGCCGCCACGTTGACGAAGGCCTCCACGTTCCAGCCGGTGGCTTCGGCCTGATAGGTGGCGGGGTCGAAGGGGCGAGCCATGCCGGTGACGTCGCCCATGTTCAGCTGCTGGCCGCCCGACAGGTACGGGTACCAGTCGGTGCGGGCGGGGTCCCAGAAGTGGACGTGGGCGTCGACGATTCGGGTCGGACGGGTGGTCATCGCGGCTCGGCTCCAGCCAGCCGGCCCAGCACGTCGTCGAACCAGCCAGGCACGTCGGGGCCCCCGAAGGCGATGCTGGCGGTGGGCATCGGGTGGCTGCGCAGACCCAGCCAGCCGCGGTCCACCACGAGCTCGGCGCCGCCGAGCGCGGTCGACCCCCCGGCCGCGGCCAGGTGGGCGGCGAGAGCCGCCACGGGATGGACGACCTCCGATGGCGGCGCCTCGATGCTCACCACCGAGGCTGCGACGGCGCCCTTGGTGGCGTTGGGCGCCGCCCTTGCCAGCTGTACGGCGGCCTGGGCCCGGCTCCGGCCGGCGCCGGTCGTGGCATCGATCAGCGTCACCA